>JAFYMM010000246.1 GCA_017550055.1 Paludibacteraceae bacterium | reverse complement strand
CACTACCGAATAAGGTTTACGACGAATAGCCTCAGTGAGTTGACCACCCTCGTCATAGCCCACATAGCCCGGAGGCGCACCAATAAGACGAGTTGCAGCAAATTTCTCTTGATACTCGCTCATATCGATACGAGTCATCATATTCTCATCATCAAAGAGATAATCAGCCAAAGCCTTAGCCAATTCGGTCTTACCCACCCCCGTAGTTCCAAGGAAGATAAACGAACCAATAGGGCGTTTTGGGTCTTGCAATCCAGCACGACTACGACGAATAGCATCCGACACCGCCTCAATAGCCTCATCTTGTCCGATTACTCGTTTATGCAACTCGTCCTCGAGATGAAGCAATTTATCTTTTTCGCTCTGCATCATCTTGCGCACAGGGATGCCCGTCCAACGCGACACGATATCGGCAATGTCGTCAGCATCAATCTCTTCCTTAATCATAGCATGTCCTTGTTGCAACTCGGCAAGTTTTGTTTTTGCAGCTTCGATAGCCTCTTCAGCCACCTTGATTTTGCCATAACGAATCTCAGCCACACGACCATAATCACCCTCACGCTCAGCACGTTCGGCATCATATTTCAACTGCTCAATCTCTATTTTCTTTTGCTGAATCACATTGATTTGCTCCTTCTCGCTACTCCACTTCTTGCGCATCACCTCGCCTTCGGCTTTCAACGCATCAATCTCCTCGCTGAGTTGAGCCAATTTCTGCTTGTCATTTTCGCGTTTGATAGCCGCACGTTCAATCTCCAACTGCTTGATATTACGCTCGATAGTATCGAGTTCTTCAGGCACAGAGTCCACCTCAAGTCGCTGTTTTGCCGCCGCCTCATCAATCAAGTCGATTGCCTTATCGGGCAAGAAACGGTCTGTAATATAACGTGTTGAAAGTTCGACCGCCGCAATAATCGCATCGTCTTTGATACGCACTTTGTGGTGATTCTCGTAACGCTCTTTCAATCCACGCAAGATAGAGATAGTCGATGCCTCGTCTGGCTCATTGACCATAACCATCTGGAAACGACGCTCAAGCGCTTTATCAGTCTCGAAATATTTTTGGAATTCGTCGAGCGTAGTAGCCCCTACAGCACGCAATTCGCCACGAGCCAAAGCAGGTTTCAAAATATTAGCCGCATCCATTGCGCCCGACGACTTACCTGCGCCCACAAGCGTGTGGATTTCGTCGATAAAGAGTATAATCTCGCCATCAGCCTTAACCACTTCGTTCACAACGCCTTTCAATCTTTCTTCGAACTCACCTTGATACTTCGCACCCGCGATAAGTGCACCCATATCGAGCGAGAAAATCTGTTTAGAACGCAAATTTTCAGGCACATCGCCACGCACAATACGATGCGCAAGCCCCTCGGCAATAGCAGTTTTACCCGTACCTGGTTCGCCCACAAGGATAGGATTATTTTTTGTGCGTCGCGACAAAATCTGCAACACACGACGTATCTCATCATCACGCCCAATCACAGGGTCGAGTTTTCCATTGCGCGCACGCTCATTAAGATT
>JAFYMM010000245.1 GCA_017550055.1 Paludibacteraceae bacterium | reverse complement strand
GCTGCTCTTGCAGAACTTCGTGATGCTTACACTGTAGCTCAAAACCGTGGTGTAAACTTAGATAAAGTGTTTAAAGGATAAATCTTAATGTATTATGGCAACTATTAAAATTCAACAAGTTAAAAGTAGAATCAATTGTCCTAAAGTGCAAAAACTTACTCTTGATGCACTTGGACTTCACAAAATGAATGCCGTAGTAGAACACGAAGATACTCCTTCTATTCGCGGTATGGTGGAAAAAGTAAAACACTTGGTTAAAGTTATTGACTAATTAAAAGTAAAAAATCGTTATGAATTTAACTAATATCACTCCTGCTGTTGGTTCAACTCACAACAGCAAACGTATTGGTCGCGGTCAAGGTTCTGGTAAAGGTGGTACTTCTACTCGTGGTCACAAGGGTGCTAAATCTCGTTCAGGTTACTCACGTAAAATTGGTTTCGAAGGTGGTCAAATGCCTCTTCAACGTCGTTTGCCTAAATTTGGTTTCAATAGCCCTAATCGTGTAGAGTATAAAGCTATCAACCTTTCTACTCTTCAAGAACTCGCTGAACAAAAAAATCTTACTAAAATTGACATCAATGCTTTGATGGAAGCTGGTTTCATCACTAAAAAACACTTGGTGAAAATTCTTGGTAATGGTGAACTTAAAAATAAAATCGAAGTTGAAGCACACGCTTTCTCTAAATCAGCAGAGGCTGCAATCCTTGCTGTTGGCGGTAGCGTAGTTAAATTGTAATTACAATGAAATTTATAGAGACAATAAAAAATATCTGGAAAATCGAAGAACTCCGTAATAAATTAGGTATGACTATTTTGTTCATCCTTATTTATCGTTTCGGTTCGTTCATCGTTCTTCCTGGTATCAATCCAGAAGCATTGACTGCTCTTCAACAACAAACAAGTAGCGGTCTTATGTCTCTCCTAGATATGTTCTCGGGTGGTGCATTCTCTAATGCTTCTATCTTTGCTTTGGGTATTATGCCTTATATCTCTGCTTCTATCGTTGTGCAATTGCTTACTATTGCAATTCCTTATTTCCAAAAAATGCAACGTGAAGGTGAGAGTGGACGTAATAAAATCAACAGAATAACTCGTTATCTTACAGTAGCTATTCTTTTGTTCCAAGGCCCTTCTTATCTCGTTAACCTTAAAGTGCAAATGTTGCACGCTGGTTCGGTGATGCCTGAAGGTTTGTGGTTCTCTATCTCTTCTACTTTGATCTTGTGTGCCGGCTCTATGTTTGTTATGTGGCTCGGCGAACGTATGACTGACAGAGGTATTGGTAACGGTATTTCAATGCTTATTATGATTGGTATCATTGCTCGTTTCCCTGCAGCTATTATGCAAGAGTTTATCTCTCGTACAACTGATGCTGCTGGTGGTCTTGTAATGTTCTTGGCCGAAATCGTTATACTCCTTGTTGTCATTGCTTTCTCTATTTTGCTTGTTCAAGGAACTCGTAGAGTGCCTGTTCAATATGCAAAACGTATGGTTGGCAATAAACAATATGGTGGTGTTCGCCAATATATTCCTTTGAAAGTTAATGCTGCAGGTGTTATGCCTATCATCTTTGCTCAAGCTATTATGATGGTGCCTATCATGTTTGCTGGTTTTAATACTGACGGTGTGTCTGGTTTTATGCAAGCATTCATGAACAATACAGGTTTTTGGTATAACTTTGTATTTGCTATTTTGATTATTGTATTTACTTATTTCTATACAGCTATTACTGTTAACCCAACTCAAATGGCTGAGCAAATGAAACTCAATAATGGTTTTATTCCTGGTGTTAAACCTGGCAAGAAAACAGCTGAGTATCTTGATGTGATTATGTCTCGTATTACTCTTCCTGGTTCTTTCTTCTTAGCTCTTGTTGCTATTATGCCTGCTTTTGCACGTATTTTTGGAATTACTAATGAGTTTGCTCAATTCTATGGAGGTACATCTCTTCTCATCCTTGTGGGTGTTGTTCTTGATACTCTCCAACAAATTGAAAGTTATTTGTTGAACCACCGTTATGATGGCCTTATGGAATCAGGTCGCATCAAAGGTCGTTCGGGTTCTATGGCTGCCTATTAATAAGATGATATTTCTTAAGACAGAAGAGGAAATAGAATTGCTCAGAGAGAGCAATTTGCTAGTATGTAAAACCTTGGCTGAATTAGCTAAAGTGATTCAGCCAGGGATTACAACTGCTCAACTTGATAAGCTTGCTGAGGAGTTTATTCGTGACAATGGAGCTATTCCTGCCTTTAAGGGTTATTGTGGTTTTCCTGCTTCACTTTGTACTTCGGTTAATGACCAAGTCGTTCATGGTATTCCTTCTGATAAAGTAATACTTAAAGATGGCGATATTGTTTCGGTTGATTGTGGTACTTTCAAAAACGGTTTTGTTGGCGATTCTGCTTATACTTTTGCTGTTGGCGAAATTTCAGATGAAGTAAAGTTGCTTTTGGAAACAACAAAAGAGTCTCTATTTAAAGGTATAGAACAAGCTGTCGAAGGTCGACGTTTGGGAGATCTTGGATATGCAATTCAAAATCATTGTGAAACAAGAGGGTATTCTGTTGTTCGCGAATTTGTTGGACATGGGGTCGGACGTAAGATGCATGAAGCTCCCGAAGTTCCTAATTATGGTAGTCGAGGTAGAGGCCCGATGCTGAAAACGGGTATGACTCTCTGCATTGAACCTATGATTAACCTTGGTAAGCGAGATATCATTGTTGAACGTGATGGTTGGACAACACGTACTCGTGATGGGAAGCCATCTGCACACTTTGAAAATGCAGTTGCAGTTGCGAAAGGTAAAGCTGATATTCTTTCTGACTTCACTATTATAGAATCTGTATTAAATCAACAATAATCAATTATGGCTAAACAAGGCGTTATTGAACAAGACGGAGTAGTTGTGGAAGCATTGTCTAACGCAATGTTCCGTGTAGAACTTGAAAACGGACACGAAATTACTGCTAGTATCTCAGGTAAAATGCGTATGCATTATATTCGTATTCTTCCTGGCGATAAAGTGAAAGTAGAAATGTCTCCTTATGACCTAACAAAAGGTCGTATATCGTTCAGATATAAATAAAACACTAAATAAAATTTTACTATGAAAGTAAGAGCTTCAATTAAAAAACGCACTGATGACTGCAAAATCGTTCGCAGAAAAGGTCGTTTGTATGTTATTAACAAAAAAAACCCTAAATTCAAACTTCGTCAGGGTTAATTTAAATTTTAGTTTATGGCAATAAGAATCGTCGGAGTAGATTTACCCCAAAACAAACGCGGGGAAGTTGGATTGACTTATATCTACGGAATAGGTCGCAGTAGAGCTCGTCAAATTTTGACAGAAGCTGGTGTCGATTTCGATACTAAAGTTCAAGATTGGACTGATGACCAAGCTGCAAAAATTCGTGAAATCATTGGTGCAAACTTCAAAGTAGAGGGTGACCTCCGCTCAGAAGTGCAATTGAACATCAAACGTTTGATGGATATCGGTTGTTACCGTGGTGTACGTCACCGTATTGGTCTTCCACTTCGTGGACAAAGTACTAAAAACAATGCACGTACTCGCAAAGGTAAAAAGAAAACTGTTGCTAACAAGAAAAAAGCAACTAAGTAATTAACTGCTTAAAAAACCAATGTTAAAATGGCAAAGAAAACAGTAACAACCAAAAAAAGAGTCGTAAAAGTTGACGGTGTAGGTCAATTGCACGTGCACTCTTCATTTAATAATATTATTGTAACTATCGCTAATGGCGAGGGACAAGTTATCTCTTGGTCATCAGCTGGTAAAATGGGCTTCCGTGGTTCTAAAAAGAACACTCCTTACGCAGCTCAAATGGCAGCTCAAGATTGCGCTAAAGTAGCTTACGATCTTGGTTTGCGCAAAGTAAAAGCTTATGTTAAAGGACCAGGTAACGGTCGTGAATCTGCTATTCGTACAGTACACGGTGCAGGTATTGAAGTAACAGAAATCGTTGATGTTACTCCACTTCCACACAACGGTTGTCGTCCTGCTAAACGTCGTAGAGTATAAACCTTTAAAAAATTAAGTAAAAAATGGCAAGATATACTGGACCTAAATCAAGAATCGCTCGTAAATTTGGCGAGCCTATCTTTGGACCTGACAAAGCTCAAGCAAGAAGAAACTATGCTCCTGGACAACACGGTAACTCTCGTAAACGTAAAACTTCAGAGTATGGTACTCAATTGAGAGAGAAACAAAAAGCTAAATATACTTATGGTGTGCTTGAAAAACAATTCTCTAACTTGTTTAAAAAAGCACAATCTAAAAAAGGTATTACTGGTGAAATTCTTCTCCAACTTCTTGAAGCTCGTCTTGATAACGTAGTTTATCGTTTGGGTATGGCACCTACTCGTGCTGCTGCTCGTCAACTTGTTTCTCACAAACACATTACTGTAGATGGTAAAGTAGTAAACATTCCATCTTACTCTTTGAAACAAGGTCAAGTTGTTGCAGTTCGTGAACGCGATAAATCTATGCTCGTTATTAACGAAAGCTTGAACGGTTTCAACCACAGCAAATATCCTTGGTTGGAATGGAACGAAGCTAACATGGCTGGTACATATCTTCACACTCCAGAGCGTGCTGATATCCCAGAAAATATCAAAGAACAATTAATCGTTGAGTTGTACTCTAAATAATAAATGAATTATGGCAATATTAGCATTTCAAAAACCAGATAAGGTAATCATGTTGGAAGCGAACGATTTTTATGGTAAATTCGAATTTCGTCCGTTGGAACCAGGTTTTGGTATTACAATAGGTAATGCTTTGCGCCGTATTCTTCTTTCTTCACTCGAAGGTTTCGCTATTTCATGCATTAAAATTGATGGTGTTGAACATGAGTTCGCCACTATTCCTGGAGTTATCGACGATGTAACAAATATCATCCTCAACCTCAAACAAGTGCGCCTCAAACGCCTTGTTGAGGATGCTGAGGGCGAAGTATTTACTATCAACGTTAGCGGTCGCGAGGAATTGCGCGCAGGTGATTTCAATGATGTGATGTCAAACTTCGAAGTTTTGAATCCTGAATTGGTTATCTGTCGTATGGACCCTTCTGCTTCTTTCAACATGGAGTTGACTATCATCAAAGGTCGTGGTTATCTCCCTGCAGACGAGAACAAAATGGTTACT
>JAFYMM010000244.1 GCA_017550055.1 Paludibacteraceae bacterium | reverse complement strand
GTCATATCTTTTAGTTTTTAATTGTTTATCATTTATGGTCAATTGTCCGTTGACTGTTGTCTATTAATTTGCAAAGATACAAAATTTTTAGACTAAATGCAAGCATTTTTATTTTAAGTGCAACGAAAAAACAAAAAAGAGAATTAACCAATTCAAAATCATGTTAATTCTCCTCTATAAAATCTAGCAAGCGAAGCGTCATAGTATATCTAAAAAAGTAGGGACACAGCGTGCTGTGTCCTATCAACCGCATGAGGTTGAAAATTTATAGTGTTTATTCTCCTTATAGTAGCTATTATGTTTATCAATAATTACAAAAAAGTCCCCGAAAGCAATCTACTTTCAGGGATTTTATACAGCAGTGACTAAACTAGTCGAAGCCACTATATGTTATAATGCTATTTTTTGTGTTTTATCTTCATTTACAACTATATAAATTCCTTTAGCGAGATGTATCGTTGTTTTGTCGCCTTCATAGATTAATTTACCAGAAGTCGTGTAGATTTTATAATTGGTAGAAAAACCTTCAATATGTAACTCATTGTTTGTTGTGTATATGAAACATGAGTCGGAATCGTTTTTTGTAAAATTTAAAAAATAACTCCAATATTCATCTGATTCATAATAAGGAATTGAATTTTGAGGTACTTTCACCTCTATTGAACAGTCAACGCCTTGGAATGTATAATTATCAATTGTTGGAGGAGTTGGATTTAGGCATGTAATAGAGGTGAGAGAACCATAATTTTCAAAAGCCCATGGACCAATATATGATACATTTCTGCCTATTACGACTGATGAAAGCGAGTCGCAATCTGAAAAGGCATACATCCCAATTGAATCTACCGAATTGCCAATTATAGCATATTTTAGTGAGGTACAATTATTGAAAGCTCCATATTTGATTGATTTTACTTTATTTGGTATAGATATGTGCTTTAAGGATGTACAATTTTCAAATGTTGACTCACCTATCGAGATGACATTGTCTGGTATTGAAACATAGGGTAGTGATACACAATCTCGAAATGCAAAGTCATCAATATTTGTTACTGTAGTAGGAATTGAAATATTATCTTTTTTGCTCGGACAACAAATTAAGGTTGAGATAGTTTTGTTATATAGTACGCCATCAATTGATGCGAAAGAGGGATTTTCTTCTACAACATTTATTAATGATAGAGAATAACATCCTGCAAAGACGCTTTTTCCTATCTCATTTACATTTTCAGGTATTGTAATTGTTGATATAGATGAACAATTATAAAAAGCATTATCTTTAATCGAGCGAACATTACTTGGAATTAAAATAGAAGTGAGAGATTTACAACTACGGAATGTGAGAGCGTTAATATTGGTTATGTTATTTGATAGTGTAACACTTTCGAGAGACGAACATTGATCAAATACACCCCATCCAATGTTTGTTACAGAGTTAGGTATTACGATTGATGTCAAAGCAGAGCATTGATCAAATACTTCATTTCCTATTGTAACTACACTATTAGGAATTGTTATTGAAGTTAGGGATGTACATTTTTCAAATGCATTATCTTTGATTGATGTTATACTATTTGGAATAGAAACTGAATTAAGTAGTTGACAATGATCAAATGTACCTTGTTCTATGGTTTTTACTCCATTAGGAATAGAAATAGATGTGATAGAAGTGCCTGCAAATGCATAATCCCCGATTGATGTTACACTATTTGGTATATGCACAGAGGTAAGGTTATATTGATTAAAAAATATTCCACCTCCACAAATTTGAGTTGTACCTTCTCTTATTTCAATATGTGTTTCAGGTTGCATTTTGCCTCTGTATGCATACAGACAATTATTGATATAAACAAATCCCGCTGGTTGATTATTGAGCCATTTGGTATTGTAGAATGCATTTGCACCTATGTTTGTTACACTTTCAGGAATTGTTATGTCGTAGAGAGATTGACAATCTGAAAAAGCTTCAATTCCGATAGAAGTTACGCTTTCTGGTATTTTAATAGAGGTTAGAGAACCGCAATATTCAAAAGCTATGTTTCCAATAGAAGTTACCGTATTAGGTATTTCTATATGTTTAAGTAAATTGTGAGCTTGAAAAGCTCCATTGCCGATAGACGTTACAATATATTCATCAAAATGTTCACCATATCCTCGAATTAGTTTAGGTGGAATTGTAATACTTGTATCAGAATAACTTCCACCTGCAACTTCTGCGGTTTTTGCTTTAAGATTGAGGTTGTATCCTACACCATCTACACTTATATCCCAAGCAAAAGATAGTAGCGTAGAGAATAATACTGTTACAATAGTTGTTAATAAATTTTTCATAGTATTTTTTGTTCTGGTTTTTGTATTTATCTTTGACATTGCGTGATGACATAAATAATAGTTCTTTTCTTAATCTAAAAAACTATTTTTATGAATATCTTGTATATGCTTAGACACTTGCAAAGTTATAAATAAATTTTCAATAAACCAAACAATATTTCTCTAAAAAATCTCATCTATACCAACAGCAACCTACAACATAGGATAAATATACTATAAATATAGGATAAATATACTATAAACATACTATAAATATACTATAAAGCAATCTTCAAATAATATTTGCATAAATGCCACTATTTTTATACCTTTGCAAATAGTTATTCAAAGTCACAAATCAAGATGCAAGTAGCAATAATCGACAATATCAACCAATTTCCGCAGTTTGAGGCGCAAAATGTCTTTCAAACTAAGGACTATATGCGCCTTTTAGAGCACGAAAAAGGCACTAAGGTTGTGCTATTTGTGGTTTCTCAGTCCTCATTTTTACTCATTCAGCCCCTTATTATCAATCGCTACTATCGCCATTTGCCAGGCAAATTTGCCTCTTACGCAGTGGCGTGGCGCGAACCATGGCGCAATCCACAAATATCTGATAACGAGGCTCAACAAGCATTTATTTTGCTTAATAACGCCATTCAACAATATTGTCGCCACAAAGCCCTATATCTCGAATATCGTCATTTTTCTGAGAACAATATTTATCATACACTTTTCATTCCTCACTCCTCATTTCTCATTCCTCATTCTAAAGTTTTGCCTTGGTTTAATATCTATAACCAAATCCAACCCGACGAAGATGTAATGCTTCTTATGACTAAGAAAAAACGCCAGCAACTTCGTCAATCTCTTGTCGCAGGCGTACAAATCGAGCATAATCCTACCGATGAGCAGATTGTCGAGTGGTACGCTCTTTTGCAACGACTCTACCGACGCATCCATCGTCCACTGCCATCGCTTCAACTATTCTTGCGCCTCAATCAATCTCCAATAGGCAAACTTATTCTCATTATCCACAAAGGACGAGTTATTTCTGGTTGTGCAATGTTAGTTTTCAAGCAAAATAATTCTCAACTCGTTTATGATTGGTATCGCGCCTCAATAGCTGAAGATATCGAAGGCATCTATCCATCGGTAGTATCAACTTGGAGCGCACTGCAGTACCTATCTAATCAAGGCGGTGGCACATTCGACTTTATGGGAGCTGGTCCTCAAAATAAACCTTACGGAGTCCGTGATTTCAAATTCAAATTTGGTGGCACTCTCACAAATGAATATAGATATCGCAAGTATTTATTATAACACAAAAAAGCCTCGAGAATTCAATTCCCGAGGCTTTTTTATATTTAATTTTGTAATCTATTTAACTGCCTTAAAGCTCATATCAAGGCTCTTAACCGAGTGAGTGAGAGCACCAACAGAGATAACATCCACACCACATTCAGCATATTCGCGGAGTGTGTCGTAAGTAATACCACCTGACGATTCCACTTCTACGCGACCACCAATGATTTCCACTGCTTTGCGAGTGTCAGCAGGCGAGAAGTTGTCGAGCATAATGCGGTCGATACCACCAGTTTCAAGAGCTTCTTGCAATTCGGCAAACGAGCGCACTTCTATCTCTATTTTAAGGTTTTTACCCTTCTCTTTAAGGTACTCTTGAGCGCGACGAATAGCATTAGCAATACCACCAGCAAAATCTACGTGGTTGTCTTTCAAAAGAATCATATCGAAAAGACCGATGCGGTGATTGCATCCACCACCAATGCGCACAGCCTCTTTTTCCAACATGCGAAGTCCTGGAGTAGTTTTGCGAGTGTCGAGAACGCGACATTTTGTGCCTTCCACCAATTTCACATATTCTGCAGTGCGTGTAGCCACACCACTCATGCGTTGCATAATGTTGAGCATGAGGCGTTCTGTTTGCAACAACGACTGTGTGCGACCTTCTACCACGAATGCAATATCGCCTGGTTTCACGCGGTCGCCGTCTTTAAGATATTGTGTCATTTTTAGTTCAGGGTCGAATGCCGCAAACACTCTCTTTGCCACTTCGATACCTGCCACGATACCTTCTTCTTTGATAATCAACTGTTGTTTACCCATCGCATCTGCAGGAATTGATGAAAGGGTAGTATGGTCGCCGTCACCGATATCTTCAGCAAACCAAAGTTTAATTAGTTCGTCAAGATTGTCAAACATAATATTTTTAGTTATTAATGATTAGTAATTAGTTATCAATGCAAATCGGCATAGGTCTATTCGCTTTCGACCATCGACTGCAAAAATCTTTGCAAAGTTACAAAAAAAAGTGATATAATGATTGTTTTTACTAAAAAATGTTTAACTTTGCAATTCAAAATGTCGAAAGTCAACAGTCAACGGTTAACGGTCAGTCATCCGGATTAAACCAAAAATTACTAACTAATAACTCCTCATTCCTCGTTTTTTATATGAAACTAGCAATACTCTGGGTAGGCAAAACCTCTACCGACTATATCAATAAGGCAATTGATACCTATGTGCAACGCATTGGTCACTATATGCCTATCGAAATTATTGAAGTTCCTGACGTGAAAAATGCTAAAAATATGGATACTGCACAATTACGTCAAAAAGAAGGTGAGTTGATAATTAAGCAATTACGCCCAGATGACTATGTTGTTTTTCTAGATGACAAGGGAAAACAGATGTCTAGCACGGAATTTGCATACTGGATTGATAAGACTAACATGAACTCATCAATCAAACGCTTGGTGTTTGTGATAGGTGGGGCTTATGGCTTTTCTCTTGATGCTTATAAACAAGCTAAGTCGTTTCTTTCTATCTCGAAGATGACTTTTTCGCATCAGATTATTCGTCCAATATTAGTGGAGCAGATATATCGAGCTATGACGATATTAAGAGGTGAGCCTTATCATCATGAGGAGTCTTTGTTCTCTAAATAGCTCACTATTTTTATAACTAACTGACTATGACCAAAATTTTTCTAATGTTCTTCAAGCAAGTGCGGACTCTGTTTGCGTTCGTGCTTTTTATTATGTTCATTTATTTCCCAAATTTGAATGAGGAGATAAATCTATTGCCTTTTCAAATTGACTATATTTTTTGGCGAGATGCGTGGTATTATCTCGTTATTTTTATTTTGGTTTGGTTTTTTATATTTTTTCGTATATCCTTGTGTAAGGGATTGCGTGATAGAGTATCATTAAAGGAGATAATAATCTGGGATTTGTCTGTTTCAATATTAGGAATACCTTTCTTTTTTATTCCTTTTTTTCATGAAATAGGCTTGTTGATGATATTTTTATCTCTATTGCTTGTATCTATAGACTTTTTGGTTTTTAAATTAAAACAAAATTATGTTCATTTTATTTATGTTGTTTTAGTTTTGTTTTTATCTTCCAATATCATACTTTTGTTCGTTTGTTGGCAAAATGATTACAGAATGTTGGGATTGAGTCAATCTTTGGTAAATGATTATCGCATTGACGACAATTGGCAAGATTTTATTGATGCTGGTTGGAGTATTGCAAAATATACTGATTCTGAACTTGTTGCTAAGGAAGGTGATTTTAACTATCCGTTGTATTGTAATTTTAGAATAGACCGCGAAGGTTTAAACAATATTCGTATTAGGGAGAAAATAGAGCATTATGTCTATAGTTATGATGATTCTGTCTATTTGGCAAGTTTGCCAACTTGGAGTCCTTTCTTTCTTTATGTGGTAAATTTGACATATTTGTTTGCTCTATACATATTGATGTCTTTTTTGTGCTATTATGTTTTTTATTTGAGAAAAATTAGTAGCGCATCCTCTTTCTTTTCTCGTTTTCAACGAACATTAACACTGTTTTTGGTTATTTCTATGTTGGTTGTATTTCTTGTCATATCGTTTACGATAAAGGCAAGATACGAGCGTGTTGCATGTTATAATCAACGATATAGAATGCAATTTTTGGTTGAATATTTAATTTCAAATTTTTCATTCTGTTCTGACTGTGCTTCTGATTTAAGTGCCGATATACCACAATTGGCAAATATGATGGAAGCAAATATTTCTCTATACGATAAGAATGGTTATTTATTAGTTTCTTCGGGTGATAAAGTTGCTACTCCTGCTAAAATTTCCGATTTGGAAGAAAATCCATTTTTAGATATGCCATCAGCTTCTTATGCTAGGATAGTAGATGTGAACAAAGTTTCAGTTGTTAGGTCTTACGCTATGTTTAAGGACGTTAATGATAATCAATTTTATATCATTATGTCATCTAAAACAGAAATAACGAAATTGAAGCGTAATTTAACTTTGCTTTTTGTGCTTATTTTTAACCTATTTTTCTTGACAATGCTTGTTACTTCGTTCGTAAGTTATATTATTTCGCATTGGTTGTCATCGCCATTGTCATTATTAGAAAAGAAAATGAGTGCTATCGAATTGGGAGCTACCAATGATAAAATTGATTATCCTATGGTTGAAGGTGATGTGTTGTCAAAATTGGTTACTCAATATAATTCGATGATAGACAAGTTGGCTGTGTCGGTCGAGGAGTTGGCTAAGTCTGAACGTGAAGCTTCTTGGCGTCAAATGGCACGTCAGATGGCGCATGAGATAAAAAATCCGTTGACTCCTATGCAGTTGCTTACTCAAAGATTATTGATGCAAGGTGGTGATAATTTGCAAGAATACAAAGAGGCTGTGCATTTGTCTGCAAAGGCATTGTTGCGTGGGATAGAGAGTATTACAACTACAACAGATGCGTTGTCTAATTTTGCTAAAAAGCCAATATCGCCATTAGAACCAATAGATATTGTGGAGAGTGTGCGTTATGCAGTAAATTTGTTCCGTAATAATGAGGCTGATGTGAATATTGATTTCTCGTCAACATTGGATTCTGCCATGGTTTTGGTTGATAAAGAGATGATAGGCAATGTGTTTAATAATTTGTTGAAGAATGCTATACAAGCAATACCTGAAGGCAGAAAGGGTGAGGTTTCGGTTAAAGTTTATCATAATGTGAAGTCTGTAATGATTAGTATTGCAGATAATGGAGTAGGTATCCCTGAAGAAAATAGAGATAAATTATATACTGTGAATTTCACTACTAAAACTAAAGGTATGGGGCTTGGCTTGATGGTCGTGAAAAATGTGGTTGAGCAAGCTAATGGGGATATTGAATTTCATTCAGAAGTCGGAGAAGGAACAACTTTTGTGGTGTCATTCCCATTGATTCAAAGTTAATAATCTACTCACTAAAAATTTTTCAAGATTTTTGCTCCGTTTGGCAGAGTTCAAGCAAATTTGAGTATGCTTTCACTTATCGCAAAAAATCGTATATCCTTCGTATAGGGTAGGGTGAAATTTCTTGTTATAAAGATACAAAATTTTAGGGCTTTGTCAAGAGGTCTTAGGGTAGGGTGAAAATTTTTAATGTGGTAAAGATAATTTTGTGATTAGAAAAAAATATTGTAACTTTGTGGTCGATATAAAGATTTGTTTATGGATGAAATAAGAAAAATATCAAAAGAACAGATTGTAATGGCATTTGTGGCAACATGTATTGAAACTACGGCACGACATTTGGGCGTTAGTTATCAAGAGGTGTATAAGCGCATGGAACGAGTGGGGATGATCGATAATTATATTGTGCCTAATTACGAGCCATTGCATAGTGAGAGTCGTGAGGTGTTGGCTGAACGTATGGTGGAATGTTTAATAAATTGGGAGAAAGAATTATGACTGAGATAATTGTGTATCATGGCGGAACAGAAAGAATAGATAAGCCTATTTGTAAATTTGGACGAAAGAATTTAGACTTTGGTCATGGTTTTTATGTGACAAATTTGCGTGAGCAGGCTGTGTTGTGGGCACAAAATATGGCAAAAAGTAGAAATGTGTCGGCGGTACTTAATAGATATAAATTAGATAGAGGTGCTGTGTTGAGAGAGGCGAAGTGTAAGGTTTTTAAAGCTTATGATGAGGAGTGGCTTGAATTTATTGTAGCAAATCGTTCGGGTGAAGATGTGGCAAGAGAATACGATTATGTAGAGGGTGGAGTTGCCAATGATAGAGTTGTTGATACTGTTAATCTTTATATAGCAGGGTTGATTGAACTAAGGTCGGCATTGAGGGAGTTGTCAAAACATCAACCTAATAATCAAATGTGTATATTGAATCAGGAAATCTTAAATAAATATCTTGTATATGAAGGAACAGAAGAATTATGATAGCTCAACCAAATCACCTATTATACAAGAGATAATAATGAGTAATAGGATTGGCGCAGTTGCAGTATTGTTGAGTAAGATGCTGAATGTGGATAGTTTGCGAGCTTTGAAAATGTTTTACGAAAGCAAAACTTGTGAACATTTGCACGATAAATCAACAGGGCTTTATTTATATGGAGATTTGTATGTTGCTGACGAGTTTATACTAGAAATGCAAAATAGACAATAAATAAGAGTTTTAACGACCGCTTGTTCTTTTAGTAGAGGATAGGCGGTTGTTTTTTGGAAAATATGTCTATTTGTTTAGGAAAATAATTAAAAATTCTGTCTATTGTTTTAGGAAAGAAATACGGACTTTGCAACTTGCAAAGTTGCAAAGTTGGATTAAATTGCTGATTACTAGTGTGATGTTGTTATTTGTTGAAAAATCTCAGTTTTGGTAATGGCAAGATAATTAGGGTGTTAGGTAACTTTGCAACTTTGCAGGTTGCAAAGTTCT
>JAFYMM010000243.1 GCA_017550055.1 Paludibacteraceae bacterium | reverse complement strand
GTCGAGCCAACCGAGGAAGTCGTTACCTTCGCCCGATGCGTTATGAAGTTTTTCAAGACCATCGGCAGCAGCAGCGTCGAGGGCTTCGATTTGTGCTTGCGACACAGTGCCGAGCACATCTTTAGTGTTTATTTTTATAGTCTTCATTGTAGTAAATTTTTTCAAAATATAATATATGATATGATTATAATGCTTATTGTTATACAAATGTTTCAGCAATTTCGCGAATAGCTCTTTCGGCTCTCACATTACGATAAAGAATGTCATACATACCATTAAGGATAGGGGTATCGACATTGTATTTTTTATTAATTTCGTATATGCAATTAGTGCCATAGTAGCCTTCAGCGATTTGTTCCATCTCCATTTTTGCTACTTTCACTGAGTAACCCTTACCGATGAGAGCACCAAAGTTGTGGTTGCGTGAAAAACGTGAGTAAGATGTCACGAGGAGGTCGCCAAGGTAAACCGAGTCGCAAATTTGGCGTTTGCGAGGAGCAGCAACCTCGAGGAAGCGTTCCATTTCACGTATTGCATTAGCCACGAGCATAGCCGAGAAGTTGTCACCTTTCTTCATGCCGTGCACAATGCCAGCAGCGATAGAGTAAACATTTTTGAGCACGGCAGCATATTCAATGCCGTCAACGTCGTCGGATGTGATGGTGTGAGTGTTGCGACTTGTGAGGCACGCAGCAAATTTTTCGGCATGTTCAAGGTCGTGCCCACCCACGGTGAGGTATGATAAACGAGAAAGAGCCACCTCTTCGGCATGGCATGGGCCACCAACCACCAACATGTGGTCGCGGTGTACACCATATTTCTCAATCATATAGTCGGTAATCAATATATTTTCGTCGGGAACGATACCTTTCACCGCCGATACAATATATTTGTTGCTAATGTCAACAGTGAGTTTAGCAAGGTGGTCCTTAAAGTAGGGTGATGGCATCACCATGAGCAAAGTGTCGCATTCAGAGCACACTTTGTTGATGTCGCTCGAAAATTCGATGCGTTGCACATCAAAGTGCACATCGGTGAGATAAGCGGGATTATGACGTAGGCGTTTGAAATCTTCGATACGGTCATCGCGACGCATATACCATGTAATCATCTCGCAGTTTTCAAGCAACAGCTTGGCGAGAGCGGTAGCCCAGCTACCGCCACCCATCACTCCTATTTTTCCAGGGAAATTCATTAGCGTATTTTTTGGTAAATATTAAGGTATAAACTTTTTAAGAGAAAAATTAGCACGGCGCTACTTCTTTGCGCTTTCAATCCACGCTGTTACATCGTCGATTGTAGGATTTTTCAATTCAAGTTTATACTTTTTATTGATGCCACAAAGGTCTTGGTGGAGTTTGCCTGCACCAGCTTCAGCGAGAGCGTCAACAGTGAGCACACCAGCTTTTTGCATTGGAGCAACCCATTCGGCAGGAACGCCGATAGCTGTGTATGCTTCCTCTTTGTCGCGACGTTGAGTCTTTTCGGGACGCATTTGTGGGAACAACAACACCTCTTGAATAGTTGTTTGACCAGTCATGAGCATAACAAGACGGTCCATACCGATACCCATACCCGATGTAGGAGGCATACCATATTCAAGAGCGCGAATAAAGTCTTTATCGATAATCATCGCTTCGTCGTCACCCTTTTCAGCGAGACGCATTTGCTCTACGAAGCGTTCATATTGGTCGATTGG
>JAFYMM010000242.1 GCA_017550055.1 Paludibacteraceae bacterium | reverse complement strand
CATGTCTAACAACCACATGCCCGTGATGATGCCAAATAGCATTGGAAATATAAAGGTGTATATACCGAATAAAATGCTTTTTGAGCTGTTTTGTTTGAACGTGTTAAGGTCGATTTCCAATCCAGCTTGGAACATAAGATATAAGATTCCGACTTTGCCGAAAAGCTCGAAACTGGCATCGTTAGATAGTATGTTTAATCCGTGAGGACCGAATAGTGTGCCTGCTAGAATCAATCCGATGATGTGAGGGATTTTGAATCGGTTGAGAATAGGAGCGCATAAGATGATTACAATAACCAATAGGAATATGGCTATCGGGTCAGTCAAAGGGAAAGTTGGTATTAAATCTTCGATGTATTTCATGAGTTTGTTGTTTGAAGTTGAAAATTGATGGTCATGGTTTTTGCCTTTAATATTTGATTTTTCAACTATTAAGTGCAAAGTTAGCGATTTTTTTTTGAATAACCAATAATTATACCATAAACGAGGTGAAAAATGTGTTATATTAGTTAAGAAATGTTTTCTATAATGGTTAATATTGTTAATAAAATAGTATTGTAATGTTAAATGTAGGGTTGTTTTGTTAAGATTATACTAAAATAGTGTTAAATTTATGTTAAATGTTTAGTTTTCTATTGTGGTTTAATAAAAAATACCTATCTTTGCAGTGAAAAAGAAAGAGAAAAGTTTTTTAGTTAGTGAATATGTTAATTTTTTGAATTTGACTGTTTTTTTTCATAGATTATAGATTATAAATAATGTAGGTAGAAGTCTTGCGTGAGCAAGGCTTCTATTTTGTTATAGGAAATAAAAAACTCCATTCTGCAATAGCAAAATGGAGCTTTTTATTTGAGGAGGTATTTTATTAATAATATTTGTAACGCATATCTTCGATGTTAGCAGCTTCTTTGAGTGCTTCGATTGCAAGATATTGGTTCATATAGCTTTCGCGAGTTTCGAGCATAACCATTTCTTCTTTTTCGTTGTATGGTTTTGCAGTTTCTTCTTTGTTGATTACTTTGAAGATATAAGCACCAGTATTACCTTTGATTGGAGCAGATTCTTTTTCAACTTCAGAGTTTGCTACGCGAGCGAAGAGAGAAGGTTCGTTGCCGATATTTCCAGCATAAGTGCTAGCGAAGTTGATGTCGCGGATAGTGTCAACGCGGAAACCTTCAGTAGAGAGTTGATTCATTGTTTTGCCATTCATTTCAGCAACAAGAACATCACCTTTTTTCTCTTTGCGGAGTTCTGCCAAAAGTTGTGGGCGTACGCTTTCGATTGAACGGTAGCCTTCTTTGTTGTGTTTGTCAACAGCAACAGCCATGATTTGGTTTTCTACTTCAAAAATATCACTGATAGCACCTTCTTTGTTTTCGAATACCCAACGAACAGCTTCGCGAGCTTTTTTCACATTGTTGATAGCAGATGCGTTGATATCGATGTTTTTAGCAGACATTACAACATAACCGTTGTTAGCAGCTTCAGCTTCGAGTTTTTCGATTGTGTTGTTATCAACGATGAATTGTTTCATTTTGTTGTAGAGTTCAGCTTGAGTGCGAGAAGTTGCGCTTACTTCGCGAGCAAGAATAGCAACTTTAGCTTTTGTAGCTTTTTGACCAAGTTCGTTAACGAAGAAGAGGTTGATGTCGTTACCTTCTTTTACTTGGAACATGCCTTTAGCAGGAGTAGAGAATGCAGGAGTCGCAATTTTTTTCTCCAAGCCCATTTCGCTTACCCAACCAATTTCGCCACCGTTAGCAGCATTTTGAAGGAGTGAGTGAGTTTTAGCTAATTCAGCGAAGTCAGCACCTTTTTTCACTGCATCCATGATGCTATCAGCCAAAGCTTGTGTAGCTTCTGCAGTTTCGCGACGGAGGTACATGTTGCTAAGTTTTACAGAGTCAACAGATGCGATACCTGTTTCGATGATGCGAGCCATTTTGTATGTGTTGTCAACGAAGATAGGACCCATAACGTCGCCAGCATTGCCAGAGAATGCAAATTCTTGGAAGTCAGCATCGATTTGGTCTTTAACCAAGTTTTCACCACGATATTGAACGTCAGAGTTAGAGTTTACGATAGCAGCAATATCTTCTGTAGTAGTGAATTCTTCTTTTAAGTCATTGATCCATTTTTCAACTTCAGCAAAATCTTCTGCAGATGGTTTGATGTCAACAATCACATATTTAACATCAGCAGATTGTTTTTGTTTGAATTGTTCTTTTTTCTTGTTGTAGAGAGCTTTGATTTCAGCATCTGTTACATTGATAGTTGAGTCAGCAATAGCGAAATAGTTTTTCATTGCATAAACAGCATCAGCAGATACTTTTGCGTTGTCGTAAGCATATTTAGCTTCCAATGAGTTAACCACCAAAGCAGCGCTCAACAAGTTAGTGTATTTTTCTTGGAGGCGGTTAGCTTTGATAGCGTGCTCCCAATAGCGCCAGTAGTTGCGATAGAGGCGAAGTTGTTCGTAAGGAATGTTTTGTGTAGCTTCTTCGCTATCGAGCATAGAGATGAATTGTTTTACTACATTAACATCGAATTGACCATTTTCGTTGAAGAACATTTGATTTCCCATCATCATAGGGCTAATGTTGTTACCAACGAGCATGTCAGCCAATTCATTTTTAGTTACAGTCATACCGATATTTTCGCAGTCGTCACCGATAACTTTTTCAGTTACTGTGCTTTCCCATACCATTTGGCGGATTTGTTCGTTCATTTCATCGTTGATGTTGTTGCCATATTGCAATTTTACTACATCATTGAATTGATCCATTTTTTCGGCATAGTCGCGAATTTTCACTTTATCGCCATTGATAACAGCCACGTTTGCGCTGTTTTCTTGGAAATAAGTTGAACCTGAATTAACTAAGTCTCCAACAATGAAGACTACCAAAGCCAAACCTACTACAATTAAGAGTAAGAGACCTTTACTTCTGATTTTTTCTAATGTTGCCATTTTTTTACTTGTATTATATTTATTTTTATTTTGTTCTATTAAAAGTGTATTTTATTGATATATAATAAAATAGGTGTAAAATATGACGATTTTGCGCCCTATTTCACATAATAATTTTTCAAGATGCGAATTTACAAAAAAAGTTTATAAATACGAAATATTTTATAATAAAATTTATAATATGTTTATTATTAGGATATTAATCTTTGTTATTGGTGATTAGTTTCACTAAATCTATGCGATTGTTGTGGGCTTGCATTATTTTGAATGTATAGTTTTCTATTTCGATGGTATCGTTTAGTTTTGGGAATTTTTGATAATGGTGTAAAATATACCCTGCTATTGTAACATAATTATCAGATTCGGGGATATCGAAGTCGAATTTTGAATTGGCAGTATCTATTTCCAGACGGCCTGATAAGATATATTCATTATCAGCTATTTGACGAGCTACCCATTCTCGGTTGTCGTGTTCGTCTTCTATTTCGCCGAATATCTCTTCTATAATATCTTCGAGGGTTACAATACCCGCAGTACCTCCAAATTCGTCAACAACCACTGCAATACTTTTCTTTTCTTGCATAAATATGTCCATCAGTTTGTTAGCTGCCATTGTTTCGGGTACTATTGGCAATGGACGTATCTGTTTTTTCCAATCTTCTGGGTGTTTGAAAAGGTCGTTAGAGTGGAAATAGCCGATAATATTATCAATACTTTCGCGGTAAATAAGTATCTTCGAGTAGCCTGTATTGGTGAATGTATTGCGTAAATCTATCAAGGTTGTATTTTCCTCTGCTAATGCTGTGATTTCGGTGCGAGGTATAGCACAATCGCGTAGTTTTACTTCCGAAAAATCTAATGCGTTTTGAAATATCTTTACATCATGTTCAATCTCTTCTTGACTATCAGAGCCTTCCAACGATTCGGTGATCAAATAGTCAAGGTCAACTTTGCTCAATTCGTGAGTTTCGTGTTGTGGATTGTAGAGTTTGAATAGTCGGAGTATGTTTTTTGAAAGGAAAGTCGTGAATATCGTGATTGGGTAGAGTAGTATATATATAATGTACATGAATGGCGAGAAGATATTGAGCCAGATATTTGGACGGCTTTTGAATATCATTTTAGGTATGAACTCGCCAGTGAATAAAACTACTATTGTGGCAATGATTGTTTGTATTATCATTATGACAAAGTCGGACGTAACAACATATTGTTTTATAATTCCAGTGAGCAGGTTTGCCATTTGGATACTATATACAACAAGGGCTATGTTGTTGCCTACGAGCATTGTAGATATATATTGTTCGCTATGATGATAGAAAAAATCAATTATTTTCGATGTTAGTGAATTTGATTTTTTGTCTATTTCAAATCTTAGTTTGTTGGATGATACAAAGGCTATCTCCATTCCCGAGAACAGAGCTGAAAATATCAATGATATGGCTATTGCCCAATAGTTTACCATTTTAATGTATAGTGTTTAGAGTATAGTGTTGGTTTTATTCTTCTATAGGTATTGTGCCTTTTGGTTGGCGTATGCTGTATCGGCTGAAGGTTTGGTTTGATTCAAATCCTACGCCGAGTATTTTTCTCTCTTTTTGAATGATTGTTATGGCAGAATCGCTATACACGCGTTCTCCTTTTTGGTCCCAATACAATTCGTTGGTATAAAATTCCTCTTTGCTGAGGTTGGTGGCTTCAACGTTGTCGTTGAGTTTCCATAAGTCTAATTTGCTGTAATACACAGCTCTGTCGCACTCTATTTCAGCATCAATTTTGTAGTTTTCATCAAAGCGTTCGAAACGCAATCCGTTGGGGAAATCCCAATATGGAGTATCGGCTTTTTCATAGACGTACCAATCTGGAGCAATAATTCTGTAGCGTATAATTCCTGAGTCTGATACGATGGTTGTTATCGAGTCGGCATATACTTGTGGCGTATGTTTCATGTCTGTTACCGACGCAGTCATTTCGTGTTTGGTTTGGCACGATGAGAAAAAAACAAGCGTAGCAATCGTAAAAAATACGATTGCCACACTTTTATTTATTGTGAAATAAAATTTATTCAATTATGAATTACGAATTATGAATTGTGAATTGAATAATTATTTGCTACGAACTGTAGTTGATTCGCTTACCCAACCACCTACGAAGTATGATTTACCTTCTTCTACGTCAGGGTGCATGAACACCTCTTCTTTTGAAGGGAAATATGCACTGTATGTGCGGATGAGTTTGTTTGCTTGTTCAACCATATCTTCTGTTGGTTCAACGCTTTTTGCTTTTGCAAATTGGTCAACTGATGCCCAATATACTGCTTTTTGGAGAGTTGGGTCGTCTGACACTTTTGCTTGAGCATAAACAAGACCTAACATGATGTGTGGTTGACCTTGTGCAGGATTTTTAATCAATGATTCTTTGCAATATTTGCGTACGTTAGTATATTCACCTTTTTTGTAATATACTTGAGCGATACGGAACAAGTTATCTGCGATATCCAAATCTTCAGTTGAAAGATTTACTGCTTCTTGGTAGTATTCGATAGCTTTGTTCAAGTCGCCTTTCACGTATGACATGTTACCAAGACCAGTTGCAGCCTCTGCCGATGGAGAGATTTTGTGTGCATATTCTGCTGCTTTGTAGTATGCTTCGTGTTCGATACATTTCAAGCGTTTGAACAATTTCATCACGCCTTCGAGATATTTAAGGTCTGCGCTATTGTTTTCTACGTTAGGCAAGAAGATTTCGTTCATTTTTGCGCAGTCAGCAACACCCGAAGCTGCAAAGAGTACATCTACTGCCGATTTCACATTTGTGTAATTTTCTGCATCTTTCAAGTCTGCATTTTGGCTGTTTGCAGTCAAAATAGCATCTGCAAATGTATAGTCGCCGATGAATTGTTCTGCCAATGTATTGTCTGCTTTGTAGAGGTTAGCAGATGTAAATACAAAGAGTTGCAATTCGTTTGCTGCAGAGGCATTTCCTAAACCATGAATAGCTTCTTTAATCCATGGATAGATAGTTGCGTTATCATCTGGGAAATATTTGTTATATTTTGTTGCTTTATCTGCGAGAATTGCAGGACGAGGAGTTTTTTTGTCTGTACCAAAGTATAGGATACGGTCGTCATACAATTTCATCAATTGGTCGAACGCAGCTTTATATTCATCTTGAGTTGTTGCTTGTTTGATTTTCCATTCAAGGATTCTCACGCCAAGGCTATAGATGTTTTTTGATGCAGTTGGACATTCTTTATACACTTTCACCCATGGTTCGTATGCGTCGGCATAGTTTTTTACCTTTGCATACTCTGTGAAAAGCGAAAGATTCACTTTACATTCTTCTGTTATTTGTGCAGCAACACTGCCAACAAACAACAACGCTACAAAAAGAGCTGTTAATTTCAATGATTTCATAATAATTTTTTATTTTTGGTTTATTAAATAATTATCTCTTTTATTACTTTTGATTGTTATTTCCCAAAAAGGTTTAAAAAAATAATTCCCCATTACTCACTTTTCATTCCTCACTTCTCATTCCTCATTCCATTATCTTACCTTCGCTTTCACAAACCATGTTTCGTTGAGTGAGAAGTTAAGTCCGAATTTGAAATAATTTTCTTTCAATGTTGCCATCAATCCGCCTACATTGCCATACTCAAAGTTCACATTTATAATAGTTTTCGATGTTCTGAGAGGCAATCCAAGACCGCAAGAAATCGAAAAATCGCCTGCTTGTTTGCCATCTATTTTGGCGTATGAACTGTTGTATTTTGCACCAAGTCGCCATGCCATACGGTCGATGTATCTTCTGCCACGAGGGTCGTGCGTATATTCCGCTCCGAGCGATATTTTCATGCGGTTGGCCAATGTGTCGCGTTTCCCATAGTAGAGGGCTTTGCTATATTCTTGATACATAAAGTCAACGCCAATCATCAATTTGTCGTCGTATGTGTACATCACACCTCCGCCATATAGTGATGGCATTTCAAACAATTCGCTCGAACTCATCACCAAAGTGTCTGTACCTGTGGTGGTTTGCTCGAATTTGCCATTCATGCCTGAGCGGAATTCGTATATAGCACCGATGTTGAATTTGTGTTTTTCGCCAATCGTTTCGTGATATTGAAGACCGAAGCGAGTGTTGAAACTGCGTACATACAAATTGCTGAGCATCACTGTGTTCGTAGTTGTCAATTTCGATTCGTTGTAGCTCACAGCTCTGTAGTGATTTATGTTGCCAAACATATAGTAGCCATTTACGCCCAAAGCCAAATGGTCGGCAATGTCAACCGAAAGACCTAAATAGACTTGACTGATACCGCCCGTGCCGTAGAAAGTCTTGTCGTACACGTTGTAGTCCTCTTCAAAGGCT
Source organism: Paludibacteraceae bacterium (assembly GCA_017550055.1). Lineage (GTDB taxonomy): Bacteria > Bacteroidota > Bacteroidia > Bacteroidales > Paludibacteraceae > Aphodosoma. The sequence continues at coordinate 1,829 of JAFYMM010000242.1, read as the reverse complement.
ATTTGTATCGAATCTGTGTATTTATAGTTGTAGCCAACGTACGAATAAGGTATCAAACCAGCCGACAATCCCATCCATTTTGTGATAGGCGATTGCAATGCAATATAGTCAAGATTGCCTGTGAATGAGGTGTTTTGCGCATCACCGCTTCTGAAGTTCGACAACAATCCCGAAACCCCCATTTCGAAAATAAAAGAGGTCGAATCTATGCTACTATACGATGCAGGGTTGATTGAGTTGATTGAATTTTTTGTGCGCATACCAATCGACGTGCCACCCATTGCTTGCGAGCGCGAGAAGCAGTCGTCTTCTAATTGACCATAACCATATCGAGTATATGGTGAATTAGTATTGTTTTGAGCAATCATCAACGCCGACAAAATCAATCCAAGCAGTATAGCGATTTTTCTATTCATAAGTCTGTTATCTAATTAGATGTATAATTTGCAATAAAATTCAGTCCGATAGGCACAAGCATTGGCTCATGTATCAATTGTGAGTTGTCGGTCGAAAGTTGGGCGATAAATTCTTCCAATAAAGTAAACAATCCTCCCGTCACAACAATCTTCAAATCCTCATATTCTTTAGAATAACGATTTATATAACCATTTATTTCGTGCATCACACCCCAATAAGCACCATTCCAAATAGCACTTTTGGTCGTTTCGCCGAGAAGCATCTCTTTCTCACAAGCATCATCAAGCGTGCATTGTGGCAGAGCTGCCGTGAAGTGATGCATCGCATCCAATCTCATCTGTATGCCAGGAGCAATATTGCCTCCTACGAAGTGGCCATCCACCAACAAGTCATACGTATTGCATGTGCCACAGTCGATTATAAGATAATTTCCTTTGCCACCAATGGCATACGCTCCAGCCAAAGCAGCAATTCTATCCTTGCCAAGAGTGGCTGGTGTGAGGTAGTCAATCTCGAAAGGCAGAGCCGATTTATGCGACAACAAATGGCATTTTAATCCCGATTTGGTCAATAAATCTGCAACACGTTGCTCTTCTTCGGGGTTGACACTCGAAATAATCGAGTTCTCAAACACGCCAAACTTATCAACCAAATTGTCAATAAACTTTTGGTTAATACATTCAACCACAATATGTTCAACTGGCTGTTCTCCATCGAAAACAGCTATCTTAGTCTTAGTATTGCCTATGTCTATAGTCAGTACCATTCGGTTTTACACATTTGACTACAAAGTTACAAAAAAAAATCATAACAAACTAATGATTATTTATTAAAAAAACAAAAAATGTAATATCCCAAACTTCGCTCCTCCTTCAACTATAGTGAAAAGTTTCATAAAGGCATCTCTAATTCCTCATTACTCCCTTCGGTCGTGATTTTTGCTACGCTCGGCATAGCTCAAGCAAGCTTGGCTCTGCTCTCACTTATCGCAAAAATTCCTCATTCCCCATTCCCCATTCCTCATTCCTCATTCCCCATTCCTCCCTATTTAATTCTGCGGTTTGCCCTGCGGAAAAATCACCGCCAAGGAAAACATGACAGTGGTGGACGAGCGAACCATCCACTTTAGCGACATTGATGCCAACGGTCACATGAGTAATGCCCGTTACGGAGCCTACATCATGGACTGCCTTCCTCCAGAGTTCCAGCAAAAAGACATAAAGGATTTCCGCATTAACTATGCCCACGAAGCAAAGGAAGGAGATAAGCTCCAGCTTTTGGCAGATTTTTCCAATCCTGAAATTGTCCACATTTCTGGCGTAACCCCAGAAGGAACTTGCTTTGAAAGTGAGCTGTACTATTAATTCCAGCTCCCTAAACAGGTTCTCGGCAATGATTTAACAACCAAAAAT
>JAFYMM010000241.1 GCA_017550055.1 Paludibacteraceae bacterium | reverse complement strand
TATATAATAATATAATTATATTATTATATATATTTATATTACTATAATTATAACCACAAAATACCACAACTCACAACACCCCTCAAATTCAGGAAAGAGAGAAAATGCAAACAAAACACCCGTTTGCGCATTTGCGTTTTCTGCATTTTCGTTTTTTTTGTTGAAATTCTATGTGGGTTATCTATTGCATAAATGAAAAAAAAATTGTATCTTTGCACTTTATCAATGCACGAAGCATAATGCACAATGCACAATCATGAATTTAAACTATAAAATAATATGAAAGAGACTGTTGTAAGTGGTATTCGTCCTACGGGAAATTTGCATTTGGGTAACTATTTTGGTGCTGTAAAGAGTTTTTTGCAGATGCAAAATGACTATAATTGTTATTTTTTTATTGCAGACTGGCACTCGTTGACTACGCGTCCGAAGCCTGAAAATATTGTGAATAGCGCACGCACTATTCTTGCGGAGTATTTGGCTTGTGGTCTTGACCCTGAGAAATCGACTATTTATGTGCAAAGCGATGTGAAAGAGGTGTTGGAATTATATCTTTTCCTCAATATGAATGCTTATCTTGGCGAGTTGGAGCGTTGCACTACGTTCAAGGAAAAGGCACGCAAACAACCTGATAATGTGAATGCTGGTTTGCTTACTTATCCTACACTTATGGCAGCTGATATTTTGTTGCACCGTGCGGTGAAGGTGCCTGTGGGTAAGGACCAAGAGCAAAATATGGAGATGGCGCGTAAGTTTGCTCGTCGTTTCAATACGATGTATGGTGTGGATTTCTTCCCAGAGCCACAAAACTTTTCGTTGAGCGAAAAGGCTGTGAAGATTCCAGGATTGGATGGTTCGGGTAAGATGGGTAAATCGGAAGGAAACTGTATTTACCTCATGGATGATGAGGCTACGATTAAGAAAAAAGTGATGAAGGCCGTAACAGACCAAGGTCCACAAGAGCCTAATAGCCAACGTCCAGAAGTGATTGAAAACTTGTTTACGTTCCTCAATATTGTTTCTACGCCAGATACTTATCAATATTTTGATGAGAAATGGAATGACTGTTCAATTCGCTATGGCGATTTGAAGAAACAGTTGGCGGCAGATATTGCGGCGTTTAATGCTCCGATACGTGAGAGATTGGCTGAGTATATGGCTAATACTGAATTGTTGGATAAGATTGCTCGTGAGGGGGCTGAAAAAGCTCGTGAAAGTGCAAGAAAGACTATCGACGAGGTGCGCCAAATTATTGGTTTCCGCAGATGATTTTTTTAGACAGGAAGACAATTTTTTAGACATAAAGACATAAGAACATAATTTTCTCTTTTGACATACGCTTTGCTACACCTACGGTGTATCTCAGCGGAAAAAAGACAGGTTTTAAGTTACATTTTTTTTATATGTCTTTAGTGTCGAGATTTTACGTAGTAAAAGCGAGACTTTTCAGAAAAAAAAGAATATGTTTAGATTTGTCTTTTTGTCTAAAAGAAAAAAATCATTATGTTTAAAATAGTAAGATAATGAAAAATAGTAATTGGTCGGCGTATGTGGGTATAATGATTGCGATGACTGTATGGTCGTGTTCGTTTTTGTTTACTCAAGAGGCGTTGAAGAGTTTTAATCCGATTACGGTGGTGACTCTTAGGATAGGTTTGGCGACTGCGTTGTTGGGTTTGTATGGATGGGTGGCTGGCAGATTGCAAAAACCACGCAAACAAGATATTTGGTTGTTTTTGGTGGGAGGAGCCTTTCAGCCGTTTAGCTATTTCATGTGCGAGACATACGGATTGTGGATGACGAGCGCTACGACCACGTCGGTGGTGATGGCATTGATACCACTGTTTGCGCCATTGGTGGCGTGGGTGTGGTTAAGAGAGAGAGTGACGTGGTGGAATATGGTTGGGATTGTGGTGTCGGTGATAGGTGTGATGATGCTTGTGGTGGAGAAGGGCGAGATAAATGTGAGTGGATGGGGATTGGTAGTGCTGATGGGGGCAGTGATGTCGGCGGCGATGTATTCGACTATTTTGCGCAAGATACCTGGTGAATATACAAATGTGAGCATTGTGTTTTATGTACATGCGTCGAGTTTGTTGTTCTTTATACCTACGTTTGTGGCATTGGACTTGCAGAATTGGGGTACGCGCCCAGTGTTGCCGATGTCGGTGGTGTCGATAGTGGTGTTGGCGGTATTTGCGTCGGTGGTGAGTTTTGTGTTGTTCTGCTATGTGGTGCGTAGGATAGGGGTGACGAAAGCGAATGTGTTTAATAATATGATACCAGCCATCACGGCGTTGGCAGTGTGGATGATATATGGCGAAGTGATACCAGCAGTGAAATGGGTAGGTATTGTGGTGGTGATAGTGGGACTTTTCATTTCACAAGGAGTTGATTTTAAAAGACGATAATAACATAAGAACATAAATTTTTATGTAGTTTTGTTCTTCTGTCTTTATTAAAAAAAAATTTTAAAAGCTAATATATGAAAAAACAAACTATGGCGATAATCGCTCTGGTTATTGCTCAAATCTTTTGGGGGGCATCGTATTTGATGTCGGATTTTGCCCTGCAGACATTCCCAGCAGCCACGTTGGTGTCGATACGTATTTCGATAGCGGCGATTGTGCTTGGAATCGTAGGGTTAGCATCGAAGCAGTTGCAGAAAATTGAGTTGAAAGACTGGAAATATTTTTTGCTTGCGTCGTTTGCCGAACCATTTATCTACTTTTTGTGCGAAGCTGAGTCGTTGAACCATGTAAGTCCGACCATTGCATCGGTGATGTTGTCGTTCATTCCATTGTTGACTCCAGTGTTTGCGTTTTTTGTGTTGAGAGAGAAGGTGACGTTGATGAATATATTGGGTATTGTGATATCGGTGGTAGGTGTGTTGATGATTATATTGGACGGCGGTAAATTGTCAGCCGACGTAATTGGTATTTTGCTCTTGTTTGTGGGCGTGATAGCATCTATTGTTTACACCCTTGTGTTGCGCAAGATACCAGAAAAATACAACACACTGACAGTGGTGTTCTTTATGTTCTGCACCTCGTTGTTGTTTTTTGTGCCAACAATGTTGGTGAGAGAGATGTCGCAAGTAGTGGCTATAGATTGGACTGTAAAAACAACATGGGATGCCTTTGGTGCTATCGTAGGTTTAGCTTTGTCGGCATCGTGTATAGCATTCTTATTCTTTTCGTATGGTGTGCGCACAATTGGTCCTACACGTGCCAATGTGTTCAACAACATACAACCTGGCGTTACGGCTATATTAGCTTGGGTGATTGGTGCTGTGGCTCTGTATCAAACAGCGACTCAAGGTATGATAGATAAATCGTTTTTTGCGTGTGTGAAAGAAGCTGCTCCTGAATGGATTATGCTCATGGGTATAGTGGTAGTGGTGGCTGGTATGTTTATCTCGCAAATGAATGTCAAACAACAATTATTAAAATTTAAAGTTATTATGTTATCTAAAATTATCAAAGAAGATTCTATCGTGCAATCTCGTCGTTTTATCGACAATGCAAACAAAATATTATTGACTGGACATATTTCGCCAGATGGCGACTCGCTTGGAGCTACGCTTGGTTTATACCATCTATTGAAACAATTGGGCAAAGATGTAACTGTGATGGTGCCTAACCGCTATCCTTCGTTCTTTAACTGGATGCCAGGTATCGACAAGGTATTTATCATGGAAGAAAATAAAACAGAGGCAGTGAAAATCATCAAAGAGTCGGATGTTATTTTCTGTATAGATTATAACACACTCGATCGTGTGAATGGTATGAAACCGCTTATTGAACAAAGTAAGGCTAAGAAAGTGATGATTGACCACCACTTGGATCCAAATATCAATTGCGATGTGGTAATTTCTCACCCTGAAATATCTTCGGCAAGTGAGTTGGTGTTCCGTTTCATGTGTCGCATGGGATTCTATCAAGAGGTGTCGCTCGAATCGGCAGAATGTATCTATACAGGTATGATGACTGACACAGGTGGTTTTACATATAACTCAAACAACCCAGAAATTTATATCATCATCAAAGCATTGCTCGAAAAAGGAGTTGATAAAGATGCTATATATAATAAGGTGTTCCACACATACTCAGAGGACCGTTTGCGCTTGTTGGGCTATTGCTTGAATAAGATGGAAATCATCCCAGAATGTAATGCCGCTATCATAGTGTTGACTCAAGAAGAGTTGCACCGATTCAACTACAAAGTTGGCGATACAGAGGGTATCGTGAATATGCCACTCCAAATTGAAAATGTAAATAAGTCGGTTTTGGTGCGCGAAGATAAAACGCAGATAAAACTCTCATTCCGTTCGCAAGGTGATGTGGCGGTAAATATTATGGCAGAACAATTTGGTGGCGGTGGTCATAAAAATGCTGCTGGTGGCGAAAGTACACAATCAATGGCAGAAACACTTGACAAATTGCGCCGTGTGTTGATTAATGCGTAAGACAGATAACTGTTGACTATAGACACGACAGAAAGGAGTAATTCCTGTCTTCATGTCTAATGTAAAAGATTAATAACTAAAAAAATATATATATTATGATGGAATTATCAGAACAAGAAGTGATTCGTCGTCAATCGTTAGACGCATTGCGACAAATGGGTATTGACCCATATCCTGCAGCAGAGTATCCAACCAATGCATTCTCGACAGATATAAAAGCAGAATTTAAGGATGAAGATAGTCCTCGTCCTGTGTGTATCGCAGGTCGTATCATGAGCCGTCGTATCATGGGTAAGGCTTCGTTCATCGAATTGCAAGACTCAAAAGGTCGTATCCAAGTGTATGTATCGCGTGACGATATCAACACAGAGGCACAACCAGAGATGTACAATACAGTATTTAAAAAATTGTTGGATATTGGTGACTTTGTAGGTATCAGAGGTTTTGTGTTCCGCACTCAAATGGGCGAAATTTCGGTACACGCACAAGAACTTATAGTATTGAGCAAATCGTTGCGTCCACTTCCTATCGTGAAATATAAAGATGGTGTGGCTTACGATGCTTTCGATGATGAAGAAATGCGTTACCGTCAACGCTATGTTGACTTGGTGGTGAACGAAGGAGTGAAAGATACTTTCTTGAAACGTTCGACTATCATCAAAACTATGCGTGCTGTGATGGATGAGGCTGGTTATACAGAAGTAGAAACTCCTATTCTTCAATCAATCGCTGGTGGTGCTTCGGCACGTCCATTTATCTCACACCACAACTCATTGAATATCGACCTTTATATGCGTATTGCTACTGAGTTGTATCTCAAACGTCTTATCGTAGGTGGTTTCGAAGGTGTGTATGAGATTGGTAAAAATTTCCGTAACGAAGGTCTGGACCGCACTCACAACCCTGAGTTCACTTGTATGGAGCTTTATGTTCAATATAAAGACTACAACTGGATGATGTCGTTCACAGAACAAATGTTGGAACGCATCTGTTTGGCTGTGAATGGTTGCACTGAAACTGAAATTGATGGTAAAACTATCTCTTTCAAAGCTCCATATCGTCGACTCCCTATCCTCGAAGCTATTAAAGAATTCACTGGTTATGACCTTGAAGGCAAATCGGAAGATGAAATCCGCGAAGTGTGCAAAAAACTCAATATGGAAATCGACGACACTATGGGTAAAGGTAAACTCATTGATGAAATCTTTGGTGAATTCTGCGAAGGCAACTTCATCCAACCTACTTTCATCACTGACTATCCAGTTGAAATGTCGCCACTTACAAAAATGCACCGCTCTAAACCAGGTTTGACAGAACGCTTTGAGTTGATGGTGAACGGTAAAGAGTTGGCTAATGCTTACTCTGAGCTTAACGACCCAATTGACCAAGAAGAACGCTTCAAAGAACAAATGCGTTTGGCCGACAAAGGCGACGATGAGGCTATGGTTATCGACCAAGACTTCTTGCGTG
>JAFYMM010000240.1 GCA_017550055.1 Paludibacteraceae bacterium | reverse complement strand
TTGAAGTTGTAGTCGTGGTCGTCGGTTTGAGGACCGAAACGTATCTCTTTGACTACCATTTTCACAGCTTTTGCTTTAAGCTCTTTTTCGCGTTTCTTTTGTTGATACAAGAATTTTTGATAATCAACAATTCGACAAACTGGTGGTTGTGCATTAGGTGATATTTCAACCAAATCCATTTCCATTTCCTCAGCCATGCGCAATGCTTCGGCTATTGGATATACTTGCGATTCGATATTTTCGCCAACAATGCGAACTTCTTTGACACCACGTATCTCACTATTGACACGGTGTTTGTCTTCGCCCTTTTTTGTAACTTGCTTAGCTATAAGGCAGTCCTCCTAAAAATTTAGTGAATAAATAATGTTTGTTTAGTCTCTATTTTTGAGCGTGCAAAGATACGACTTTTTTCTGATATACAAAAGTTTTGGCGTGACTTTTTTTGAAAAAATGTAAAATATTTTTTTGTAGTCAATTTTTCTTGTTGGATTGTTTGGTTATTTCGTAAAAAAGCAGTAATTTTGCACCCGCAATTGAGCAATGGTGCATTCGTCTAGTGGTCTAGGACGCTGGCCTCTCACGCCGGAAACTCGGGTTCGAACCCCGGACGCACTACTGATAAGAAAATCAGCGAATTACAATGATGTGATTCGCTGATTTTTTTTATTGTGCTTTTATCCAATTTACTATATCTTTCAGTACCTCTGGTGCGATGGTTTCTTCTATTTGGTAGTATTCGTTAGGCATGCCGGTGTTGCAGTGTTGGAACAAGTGATTGAGATTTGGGTATGTTTTTGTGGTCAATTGTTCCGCTGGAATATGCTGTTTCAGAGCGTCGAAGTTTGGTTTTGCGATTACTTGTACATCTTTATCGCCATTCAGAGCCAATACTTTACATGTGATTTTCTTCAAAGCGTCGGTCGGGTCGTACGATACGAAGTAGTCAATCCACGCCTGAGGTTGCAATAGTGCAGCTATGTTGCCAGTCATTTGCAATGGCAGATTAGAGTATTTATTTTTCAATTCCGCGATTTTGCTTTCTCTGTTGAACTGCGTATTGTTGCGTTTGAGGTCATAAATCTCTTTTAATAAGTTGCTGTATGACGCAATGATGTCGGCAGATACGCCCGATTTTTCGAGCAACAATCGGTTTTGTTCAATCAGTATTTGGTCGCCACTTACGGCAGTGCCAGCAAGACTGACAACGAATTTCAAATCCTCCACTTCGGCACCGAGCATGAAGGCTATGAGTCCGCCTTCGCTATGTCCGATGACGCCGATGTTTTTCAATCCTTTGTCTTTTAGATAATTGACTGCTGCCAAAGCATCACCTTTGAATGTTTCGGACGTAGCAGTTGCCAATCCCTTAGCCTCAGAGCCACCAATGCCACGGTCGTCGTAGCGGAGGGTAGCAATGCCATTGCGAGCCAAATGGTCGGCTATCACCCAAAATGGTTTATGTTCCATTATCTCCTCGTCTCTGTTTTGTTGACCACTGCCACTAATAAGCACAGCTACAGGTGTCTTGTCGTTCATCATCAGCGGTTTGACCAATGTGCCTGACAGTTTGTTGCCGTCGGTAGAATTGTAGAACACCACCTCTTCTTGCAAATAAGGAAACGGTCCTTTCGGCGTTTGTGGACGATTTACTTTGATGTTAGGCTTTAGTGTTATGGGGAATGTGTAGCCCATTTGGCGTATTTCGCCCTCAATTGTAGGCATATCGCCCTCGTTCAGCGTGCCTTCATAGTCCAATCCTATTGCGCTGATGGTCAATGTAATTTTGTTGCCATATAGTTTTATTTTGTCGATAGGCAAATCTTTTGCTCCTTGTTGTGGTACGTCGAGCGAGCCTGTGATGGTGGAGTCCTGTTGCACGAATTTGAACACGAGTGTTAATTCCGACTGACCCATCGTCAATTTGCCCTGCCACTCGCCTGTAAATTGCGCTAACATAGCCACAGGGAATAGTAGTGCTAATATAATAAAGGTGATTTGTTTCATAGTTTTTCGATAAAAAAGGCGCATTACCTCACCCGTAACGCGCCCTTTTTGTTTTATTTTGTATAGTGTCTATAGAATTCAGTCACGGCAACGATACCATTTTTGAATACTTCGAGGTCGAAGTTTTCGTTAGGCGAGTGGATTGCGTTGCTTTCCAACCCAAAGCCCATAAGGATAGTTTTCACGCCGAGCACTTGTTCGAATGTCGAAATAATTGGAATTGACCCCCCACGGCGAGCAGCCAAAGGTTTTTTGCCGAATGCAATCTCGAAGCCAGCCTCTGCTGCCTTGTATGCAGGCAAGTCGATAGGGCAAACATAGCCTTGACCTCCGTGCATAGGTGTAACTTTCACCTTCACGCTCTTAGGTGCGATTGATTGGATATAGTCAACGAATGCTTGCGATATTTCGTGGTGGTCTTGGTTGGCAACAAGTCGGCACGATACTTTAGCGTATGCTTTCGATGGCAATACAGTTTTCGAGCCTTCGCCTGTATATCCGCCCCAAATACCGCAGATGTCGAACGATGGGCGACAACTATTACGCTCAAGAGTAGAGTAGCCCTCTTCGCCTTCAACTTCTTCCACATCAATTGCTTTTTATAGTTGTCGAGGTTGAAAGGTATGTTTTTAATCATTTCGCGCTCCTCGGCTGGCACAGGCAATACCTTGTCGTAGAAGCCAGGAATAGTGATACGACCTTTTTCATCTACCACTTTAGCCAACATTTTGCAAAGGGTGTTGATTGGGTTAGCCACAGCACCACCAAAGTGACCAGAGTG
>JAFYMM010000239.1 GCA_017550055.1 Paludibacteraceae bacterium | reverse complement strand
TCCTTCTACCAAGGTTTTGTATTTCAACGAGTCTGGGAATACTATACTGTCCGAATTCACAAATTCTCCATGTGCATATCTGCGTTCGAGGTCTTTATAATACTCCTCTTTGCCTGCATTATATGGTTTTTGTATATTTCTTCCCGATGGTGTATAATATCTCGATGTTGTCAATCTAATCTCCGACCCATCCTTCATCCTCAATGGTCTCTGCACCAATCCTTTGCCGAATGATCTACGCCCCACTATCGTTGCTCTATCCCAATCCTGCAATGCTCCCGACACAATCTCACTTGCCGATGCCGAATGTTCGTCTATCAACACATACAACGGCATATCTATCAATTTCTTACCGCCATACGACTTTGCCGAATATCTGTCTTGATGCACTCCTTCGGTATAGACAATCATTCTATCTTTTGGCAAAAACAAGTTCACTAACTCTATCGCTGCCGACATCACTCCTCCACCATTCGATTGCAAATCCAACACTAAGCTCTTCAACTCTCCCTCCCTATTCAACTCTTCCAATGCCTGAGCTATCTCGTCTGTCGTTGTAATCGAAAAACTATTCAATTTCACATACCCCACACCCTCAGCCACATAAAATGCAGCATCTACCGAATGAATCGGTATTTTATCTCGCACAATCGTGAACACTATAGGCTTTTTCTCTCCTCGACGCTCCACCGTAACATTCACCTTCGACCCCTTTGGTCCTCGTATCAATTTCGGTATTTCCGACTGTTTTTTTCCTACTCCGGCAATGCAAATCGTATCTACATGTGTCAATCTATCGCCTGGCAACATTCCCACTTTCTCTGCTGGACAACCCGCAATCGTCTGACTCACAACCACTGTGTCTTTTATGAATTGATACGAAATACCAATCCCCTCAAAGTTTCCTTGTATTCCTTGATTCATCTCCGCCACATCCTCTGCCGCAATATACGACGAATGTGGGTCCAACTCCTCCAATACCTTCACTATTGCCTTCTCTGTCAATTCACTCACATCCACCGTATCAACATACAAATTGTCAAGATAAAACAAAAATTGCGACAACTTCATCCCTGCCTGCTCCAATTCTGCCCTATCTGCATATCCCCCAACACTCACTAACAAAGTGAAAGCTAACAATATATATTTCAATCTATTCATATCTAACAAATTATTTCATTCAATCTCCAAAGATACAAAAAAAATAATTATCTCGCAATACCCCCAAAAAAATCTCCCCCCTTGCTCCCTGCTCCCTACTCCCTACTCCCTATCTTCTACTTACCTACAACATAGGATAAATATACTATAAACATACTATAAATATACCATAAATATAGGATAAATATACTATAAAGCAATCTGCACCCTTACCAACAAAATATTTTCAAATATTACAAAAACCTTCTCCAAACACTTGCATTTTCACAAAAAAAACACTACATTTGCAAGTTATTTTACACAAAAACACATCATTCCTCTAATGAACCTAAAAGTTATAGTCGTAACAGGCCCCGAAAGCACAGGAAAATCCACTCTCTGCCAACAACTTGCCGAGCATTTCCATAGCGAATATATTGCCGAATATGCCCGCAACTATGTGGCTGAGCACGGCTATAAATACACCTACGAAGACGTGGAGCATATCGCTCGTCACCAACACGAGCACCTTCAAAAAACTATAGAAAGAATAAAATCTACACCCTCCGAATCCAACGAGCCGTACCTACTATTTGTTGACACTCACTTGATTATTACTAAAGTATGGTTCGAAAAGGTCTTTGACCACGAACCTGAGTGGCTCAACGAGGCAATAGCCCAATCTCCCGTAGATTTATACCTACTCTGTC
>JAFYMM010000238.1 GCA_017550055.1 Paludibacteraceae bacterium | reverse complement strand
GCTTGCGGTAAAATCGTGTTCAATGCTGAAGATGCTGCTGTATGGGCATCTAAAGGCGAAAAAGTTGTGATGGTTCGTATCGAAACTTCTCCTGAAGACTTGGCTGGTATGGCTGCTGCACAAGGTATCCTTACTGCTCGTGGTGGTATGACTTCTCACGCTGCTGTGGTTGCTCGTGGTATGGGTAAATGCTGTGTGTCAGGTGCTGGTGCTCTTGTTATTGATTACGCAGCTAAAACAATGACTGTTGCTGGTGTAACTCTTAAAGAAGGTGATTTCATCTCTATCAACGGTTCAACTGGTGAAGTTTACCAAGGTGCTGTTGCTACAAAAGATGCTGAACTCGATTCTGATTTCGCTGAATTGATGGAATTGGCTGACAAATATACTCACCTCCGCGTTCGTACTAACGCTGATACTCCACACGATGCTGCTGTTGCTCGCAAATTCGGTGCTATCGGTATCGGTCTTTGCCGTACAGAACACATGTTCTTCGAAGGTGAAAAAATCCGTGCTATGCGCGAAATGATTCTCGCTGAAACAGTTGAAGGTCGTCGTGCTGCATTGAAAAAAATCCTCCCTTACCAACAAAATGACTTCAAAGGTATCTTCAAAGCAATGGAAGGTTGCCCAGTGACTGTTCGTCTCCTCGACCCACCTTTGCACGAATTCGTACCACACGAAGAAAAAGAACAACGTGAATTGGCTGAAATCATGGGTGTAACTTATGACTATATCCGCACACGTGTTAACTCACTTCACGAAGCTAACCCTATGTTGGGTCACCGCGGTTGCCGTCTTGGTAATACTTACCCAGAAATTACTGAAATGCAAACTCGCGCTATTCTTGGTGCTGCTCTCGATCTTCAAGCTGAAGGTATCGTAGCTATCCCTGAAATCATGGTTCCACTTACAGGTATCCTCTACGAGTTCGCTAACCAAGAAAAAGTAATTCGTGAAACAGCTGCTAAATTGTTCGAAGAACGTGGTGCTTCTATCGACTATAAAGTTGGTACTATGATTGAAATCCCACGTGCTGCTCTTACTGCTAACCGTATTGCTTCTAAAGCTGAATTCTTCTCATTCGGTACTAACGACTTGACTCAAATGACATTCGGTTATTCTCGCGACGATATTGCTTCGTTCTTGCCTGCATACCTCGATATGAAGATTTTGAAAAACGACCCATTCCAAGTCCTCGACCAAAATGGTGTTGGTCAACTCGTACAAATGGCTACTGAAAAAGGTCGCTCAGTGCGCCCAGACCTCAAATGCGGTATCTGTGGTGAGCACGGTGGTGAACCATCATCAGTTGAATTCTGCCACAAAGTTGGTCTCAACTATGTATCTTGCTCTCCATTCCGTGTGCCTATCGCACGTTTGGCAGCGGCTCAAGCAGCAATCAAAAATGCTTAATATATAATTTGAAGAGGCGCAATCGTTTGCGCCTCTTTTTTCAATTAAGAGATTATGATTTACGTTTTAGATAAACAAAATTCTATATTGGGTAATTTTATCAAAGAAATTCGTTCTGTTGAAATTCAAAACGACCCATTGCGTTTTCGTAAAAATATTGAACGCATTGCACAAGTGATGTGTTATGAAATCAGTAAAACGCTAAATTTCACATCTGAAGAGGTTCAAACTCCACTTGGTGTGTCTCCTACTAATGTTGTTGCTGATAAAATAGTTGTAGCTTCTATTTTGCGTGCAGGTCTTGCTATGCATAATGGTGTGCTAGAATTTTTTGATCGTGCAGAGAATTGTTTTGTTTCTGCTTATCGCAAATATATTGATGAAACCAATTTCGATGTTCATATTGAATATATAGCAGCACCATCGCTTGATGGTAAAACAGTTATACTTTGCGACCCAATGTTGGCTACAGGGTCATCTATGGAGTTGGCTTATAAGGCATTATTTACGCATGGTACACCAGCTCGAGTGATTGTATGTAGCATTGTGTCAGCTCAATATGCTGTAGATTATATTTCGAAAGTAATGCCTGATTGCGATATTTATACTGCAGTTCTTGATCCTGAGCTTGATTCGCATAAATATATTGTTCCGGGTCTTGGTGATTGTGGCGACCTTGCTTTTGGTGATAAATTATAATTGAAGCTATTATTATGAAGCGACAAACATTTCTAATTGCGTTATTGATTTTAGTTTGTGGTCTCTTTGCTGAGGAACGCCGTCTTCTTACAATGGAAGAAGCAATTCTTAGTCGTGAACTCATACCTCAAAACTATCAAGTGAAGTGGAGTAGTGATTATCCAAATGAATATCTTCATACAGAAGATAGCATTACTTATGCTATCAATATCCGTACAGGCAAGAAGCGTCAAGTTAATTTGTCGGTTGGAGCAAAACAGCATAAAGCTCATGCCATTTTGAAAGATAATAATATTTCGTGGCTTACAGTTGATAGTGTTGAAATTCCAATTACACAATTTAACGATCCAAATATCGTTTGTGGACAAGCTGTTTCGCGCAATGAATTTAGTTGTATGCAAGGCTTATTTCCTTCTCCAGATAATAGCCGTTTGGGTTTTTATGTGAAGGATGAGACTAATGTTAGCACTTTTCCTCTTCTTGATATTACAACTCGCACTGGTACTGCAAATAATATTAAATATCCAATGATAGGTATGCCATCAGAGCAACTTAGATTTGGAGTTTATGATGTTGCAAAAAATCAAACAATTTATTTGAATATTACAGATTTTACCAACGAGCGCTATCTTACTAATCCAACTTGGTCGCCTGATAGTAAAACTATCTATATTCAAGTGATGAATCGTGAACAAAAAGCTTTGAATCTCAATGCTTATGATGCTGCAACTGGAGAATACATAACAACCATTCTCTCTGAGCAAAATGATAAATATCTTGAGCCAAATCAACCATTGTATTTTATTGATAACGACCGTTTTGTTTATACAACTGACAATCGAGATGGTTATTACAATCTCTATATTTATTCGTTAAAAGCTAAGCAATTGAGTCGTTTGACTAAAGTCGATGCCGATGTAGAATACTTTGCTCATGATAGTAAATACGTTTATTATTATTCTGCAGAAATATCTTCAGCTGAGCGACATCTTTTCCGTGTTGATATAAATTCAGGCAAAGTCACACGACTTACTCATGCAGAAGGATGGCATACTTGCCAATTATCATCAGATAAACGTTATTTTACGGATAATTATTCTTCTCTTAACATTCCACGTGTCGTGGCTGTAGGTAGCACAGATGGTAAATTTTATCGTGAAGTCTTCCGTGCAGAAGATCCATGTCGTGATTATAATTTTGCACCAATTGAATTAGGTACATTAAAAAGCGCAGATGGCAAGTATGATAATCATTATCGTCTTATTAAACCATTAGATTTTGATTCGACAAAGCAATATCCGCTCATATTGTATGTATATGGTGGCCCTCATACTCAATTAGTCCGTAATACCTTTCAAGCTCAACTTCGTCGTTGGGAAATGTATATGGCACAGCGTGGATACGTTGTCTTTGTAATGGACAATCGAGGCACTCCAAATCATGGAGCTGAATATGCTCGCGCTAATCATCGTCAATGTGGTGTAGTTGAGATGGCAGACCAAATGGTAGGTGTTGAGTGGCTTATGTCGCAACCATGGATTGATAATGACCGCATTGGGGTTCATGGTTGGTCTTATGGTGGATTTATGACTATTTCGCTTATGACTACTTATCCTGATATATTTAAAGTAGGTGTGGCTGGTGGTCCGGTTATTGATTGGAAATGGTATGAAGTTATGTATGGTGAACGTTATATGGAAACTCCTGCTACTAATGCCGCAGGTCTTGAGGCTGTTTCATTGATGAATAAAGCTACAAATCTTAAAGGTAAATTACTTATTTGTCAAGGTCTAATTGATAACGTAGTTCTTTATCAGCATTCACTCAATTTCCTTGATGTATGTGTCGCTAATAATATACCCGTTGATTTCTTTATTTATCCGCGTACCGAACATAATGTAATGGGAAAACGTCGCGTTCACCTTATGCAAAAAGTAACGGATTATTTCGAGGATTATTTAAAATAAATTAGCTCAATATAAGAATTAGATGTTTTTTGTGGGAAAATTTATATCGAGTCTGTTTATTTAAGAAAAAAACATTTCTAATATCACATCTAAAAGACCCTATATATAATGTGTATATAATTTTTACAATAATTTGTATATTTTAGACT
>JAFYMM010000237.1 GCA_017550055.1 Paludibacteraceae bacterium | reverse complement strand
CGCAGCGTGCTGCGTCCTTAACGAGCGAAGCGAATCAAAACTCTCAACTCTCAACTCTCAATTCTCAACTAATAGTTGACGAAGTCGTAGTTGCCGTTTTTCGTGCACCACACTCATTCACAGGCGAAAACACAGTAGAAATCTCTTGCCATGGCTCTATCTATATCCAACAAGAAATTCTCCGCCTACTCATCTCGGCAGGTGCACGCATGGCCGGTCCTGGCGAATTCACTCAACGTGCATTCCTCAATGGCCGCCTCGACCTCTCTCAAGCCGAAGCCGTAGCCGACCTCATCAATGCTCAATCTGCTGCTGCTCACACTATTGCACTCAACCAAATGCGTGGCAATTTCTCTTCTAAACTCGAAGAACTCCGTCGTCAACTACTCCATTTCGTATCTCTACTCGAACTCGAACTCGACTTTGGCGACCACGACGACCTCGAATTTGCCGACCGCACCGAACTCAATTCCGTAGCCAACGAAATACGCTCGCAACTCACTCGCCTACAACAAACTTTCTCTCAAGGCAATGCCATCAAGAATGGCATCCCAGTAGCTATCGTAGGCGAAACCAATGCGGGCAAATCCACACTACTTAATCTCCTCGTAGGCGACAATCGCGCCATCGTGTCCGACATCCACGGCACTACCCGCGATGTCATTGAAGACACCGTCAATATCAACGGTCTCACATTCCGTTTCATCGACACAGCCGGCATACGCCAAACATCCGATATCATTGAAAATATGGGTATTGAGCGCACCTACGAAATGATTGAGCGCGCACAAATCATCCTTTGGGTAATCGATTCAACAAACGTAACCGAGCATATCGAATGGCTCGCCGAACGCATCATGCGCCGTTCAGCCAACAAACGCCTCATCATCATCCTCAACAAAATCGACCGCCTCAACGACGAAGAACTCACCACCCTCCGTCAATGGTTCGAACCATATAAATCTACGGTCAATAGTCAACAGTCAATAGTCAACAGTAGGGACGCACGGCTCGTGCATCCGTCCGAAAAATCCGTGAAATCTGACGAGCGACTTCTTGCGCAGCAAGAGAGCGAATCCAATGATAACGAAGAAAAAATATCTAAAAAATCTGTGTTATCTGTGGGAGACAAAATCGCCGGCGAAGCTACGGCGAATTCCGCAAATTCCGTGCATTCCGTGAGAGAAAAAAATAATTCCGTGAGAGACACTACCCCTCAAATTATCGAAATCTCCGCCAAACAAAACCTCAACACCGAGTGCCTCACCTCGTTGCTCTACGAGAGCGCCCAAATGCCCGACCTCTCAGCTGGCGACATCATCATATCTAACCTCCGCCACTACGAAGCCCTCACCCACGCCCTCGACTCTATCGACCGCGTCATCGAAGGCCTACAAGCCAATATCCCAGCCGACTTCGTAGCACAAGACATCCGCCAAGCCCTCTTCCACCTCGCCGAAATCACCGGTGGCGAAATCACCACCGACGAAGTCCTCGGCAACATCTTCGCACACTTCTGCATCGGCAAGTAAATTTGCGTAACCATAAACATAGTAGTGGAGAAGTTAATAATTTAAAGACTTTTGCAAATAATGAACTACTCTTGGCAATAAAGTCGTATTAAATGCGTTT
>JAFYMM010000236.1 GCA_017550055.1 Paludibacteraceae bacterium | reverse complement strand
GGTAAATATCTCGCTCACGACATTCGTATCGTACGTATGCCTCGTCACGGTGCTTCTTGCCCTGTTGGTATGGGTGTTAGCTGCTCGGCCGACCGTAACATCAAATGTAAAATCAACAAAGATGGTATTTGGATTGAAAAACTCGACGATCAACCAGCACGCCACATCCCAGAAGAACTTCGCAATGCAGGCGAAGGCGACGCAGTGCGCATCGACCTCAACCAACCTATGAGCGAAGTGCTCAAACAATTGGATAAATATCCTGTTTCTACTCGTCTTTCTCTCAATGGTACCATCATCGTAGGTCGCGACATCGCTCACGCTAAAATCAAAGAACGCCTCGATGCTGGCGAACCAATGCCTGAATACCTCAAAAATCACCCTATCTACTACGCTGGTCCTGCTAAAACTCCTGCTGGTCTCCCTTGTGGTTCTATGGGTCCAACTACTGCTGGTCGTATGGACTCTTATGTCGACCTCTTCCAATCTCATGGTGGTAGCATGATTATGTTGGCTAAAGGTAACCGTTCACAACAAGTTACTGATGCTTGTCAAAAACATGGTGGTTTCTATCTCGGTTCTATCGGTGGTCCTGCTGCAATCCTTGCTCAAAACAACATTAAGAGCATCGAATGCGTTGAGTATCCTGAACTCGGTATGGAAGCAATCTGGAAAATCGAAGTTGTTGATTTCCCTGCATTTATCCTTGTTGATAACAAAGGTAACGACTTCTTCAAACAACTCAAACCTCGTTGCGCTTGCAAATAATTTATTATAAATTTAAGACTGGAAGACAGGAGAACAAGAATCATGTACTCTTGTCTTCTTGCCTTAAAAAAAACTTTAAATTAATTCTAAATTCTAAATCAATTAGAATTATGAACCGAAGGTCTTTGAATCTTTAGGTGAAAAAATTATGAATTATGCATTATGCATTATGAATTATGAAAAAGCATATCCCAAACACAATAACCCTTCTAAATCAGTTTTCGGGTGTCATAGCTTGTATATTTGCCTATAACTCTCGTTTTGATATGGCATTGCTCTTTGTTCTCATTGGAGCAACGCTTGATTTTATGGATGGGGCAGTGGCACGACTACTTCATGTATCGTCGCCTCTTGGCAAAGAACTTGATTCGCTTGCCGATGTCATTACATTCGGCCTCGTGCCGGGTATGATAGCCTTCCGTCTGCTCGCTCCGCTTGCTGAAGTATGGACCTATTTGCCATATTGGGGATTTCTTATAACTCTTTTTTCTACTTATCGATTAGGCAAATTTAATATTGACGAACGACAAACGTCTTCATTCATCGGACTTGCCACTCCTGCCAATGCTATCTTCTGGCTCGGTATGGCTTATGGCTATCAATCGCTCTTAGCTGTGATTTCTCCTTGGTGGATATTGGTTGCAGTCATACTTTTTTCCTACCTATTAGTATGCGAATTGCCTATGTTCTCTTTCAAGTTTCATAATTTCCGTTGGGCAGACAATCGCATTCGTTTCATATTTCTTATAGGTGCTGTTATTTTTGCAGTTTGTCTCTTCCGGCAATCCCTCCCACTCATAATTCTTTGGTATATTTTGTTATCTGTAGTAGGTGCAATTACTATTAATCGTAAATAAATAAAAAGATTTTATGTACGTAAATATCATAAATTAGCCGCTAAAATTTACAGCTGATTTATGATATTTTTTGTTTATATTGCCCATGTATATTTTCTTTTTTGTCAAACAACAACTTTTATTTATGCCTTTTTGTCTATTGTACAAAAACAAAATTTTTCAAAAAAACGAAAAAGTATATATGTTTTTTGTTGTGAAATCTTTATTAAATACTTCCTATTTACCGTTATTTTATTTGCAACTTCTTGTAAATTACCATTTTGCTGTGTTTTATTGTTTTAAATCGTATTATCTTACAATTTGTCAAAAAAACTATTGTAAAACATAAAAAATAATTTGCTCAATAAACAAAATATTACTAAATTGCAGCCACAAAAACACAATCTTAATTAACCAAGCGATTATACGGGTAGTAAAGATTTGTTATTCGTAAATCGCACTAATTCTAAATACTATGAAAGTTTATCAATCTAACGAAATTAAGAACATCTCTTTATTGGGTAGTTCTGGCTCTGGAAAAACCACACTCGTGGAAGCTATGCTTTATGAGTGTGGAGTTATAAAACGTCGCGGTACTGTTGAAGCTAAAAACACTGTATCTGACTATTTTCCTGTTGAAATGGAATATGGCTATTCTGTATTCCCTACTGTGATTCACGCTGAATGGTTAGGCAAAAAACTTAATATTATTGACTGTCCAGGTTCTGATGACTTTGTGGGTGGTGCTATTACTTCTCTTGGTGTTACTGACCAAGCTCTTATCCTTGTTAATACTCAATATGGTGTTGAAGTAGGTACTCAAAACCACTTCCGCTACACTGAGCAAACTAAAAAACCTGTAATTTTCCTCGCAAACCAATTAGATACTGAAAAATCTAATTTCGAACAAACTGTTGAACAACTTCGCGAAAGCTTTGGTAACAAAGTTGTGTTAGTTCAATATCCTGTTAATTGCGGTGTTGGTTTCAATGCTGTAGTTGACGTTCTCCTTATGAAACTTTATAGATGGAAACCAGAAGGTGGTGCTCCTGAAATCCTTGATATACCTGCCGAAGAACTTGAAAAAGCAAAAGAACTTCACAATACTCTTGTTGAAGCTGCTGCTGAGAACGATGAAACTCTTATGGATAAATATTTCGAACAAGGTTCACTTACTGAAGATGAAATGCGTTCTGGTATCCGTAAAGGTCTCATTGGTCGCGATATTTTCCCTGTATTCTGCTGCTGTTCGGGCAAAGATATGGGCGTTCGTCGTTTGATGGAATTCCTTGGTAATGTCGTTCCTTTCGTTGACGATATGCCAAAACCTATAACTAAAAATCTCGAAGAAGTCGCTCCTAATAAAGATGCTGAAACTTCTATCTTCGTATTCAAAACTTCTGTTGAACCTCATATCGGTGAAGTTGTTTACTTCAAAGTTATGAGCGGTACACTCAAAAAAGGTGATGACCTTACTAATATTTCTCGTAACGGTGGTAAAGAACGTATCTCTCAACTCTT
This sequence comes from Paludibacteraceae bacterium, assembly GCA_017550055.1. Lineage (GTDB taxonomy): Bacteria > Bacteroidota > Bacteroidia > Bacteroidales > Paludibacteraceae > Aphodosoma. Next base: position 1,466 of record JAFYMM010000236.1, on the reverse strand, counting down.
CTGCGTGGCTGGTCAAAATCGTATCGAAGTAGAACAACTCGTTGCTGGTGATATCGGTGCTACTGTAAAACTTAAAGATACTCGCACTGGTAATACTCTTAATGCTAAAGGTTGTGAATACGACTTCCCTGGTATCCACTATCCAGAACCAAAATATCGCCGTGCTATCAAACCTGTAACTGACGGAGAGGAAGAAAAACTCAATGAAATCCTCACTCGTATGCACGAGGAAGACCCTACTTGGATTATCGAACAAAGTAAAGAACTTCGTCAAACTATCGTTTCTGGTCAAGGTGAATTCCACCTCCGTACTCTTAAATGGCGTATCGAAAATAACGATAAACTCCAAATCCAATATCTTGAACCACGTATCCCTTATCGTGAAACTATTACTCGCGCATCTCGTAGCGACTATCGTCACAAAAAACAATCGGGTGGTGCAGGTCAATTTGGTGAAGTTCACCTCATCGTTGAGCCTTACGTAGAAGGTGAACCAGTGAAAGAAATCTACAAATTCAATGGTCAAGAGTATCGTATTCAATCTCGCGATGTTCAAGAAGTAAATCTTGATTGGGGTGGTAAACTCGTAATGGTTAACTCTATTGTGGGTGGTGCTATCGATGCTCGTTTTATGCCTGCTATCATGAAAGGTCTTATGGATCGTATGGAGCAAGGTCCTCTTACTGGTTCTTATGCTCGTGACGTGCGTGTTATCGTTTACGATGGTAAAATGCACCCAGTAGATTCTAACGAAATCTCTTTCCGTCTTGCTGGTCGTAACGCATTTGCTCAAGCCTTCAAAGAAGCTAATCCAAAAATCCTCGAACCTGTATACGATGTAGAAGTATTAGTTCCATCTGACCGTATGGGTGATGTTATGTCTGACCTTCAAGGTCGCCGTGCTATCATCATGGGTATGGAATCAGTGAAAGGTTTCGAAAAACTTATGGCTAAAGTACCTTTGAAAGAGCTTTCTAACTATTCAACAGCATTGAGCTCACTTTCTGGTGGTCGTGCTTCATTCTCTATGAAATTTGCTTCTTACGAACTTTGCCCTGGTGATGTTCAAGACAAACTCCTCAAAGAATACGAAGCTACTCAAAGCGAAGACTAATCAAAGTTATTTACATAATAAGAGAGGCGCAAATATGAGTTGCGCCTCTCTTTTATTTATATAGTCTCTTTTTTTATTTGTATATATATGCACAGAAATATTTAATTAAGTCAGTTCACTATAAAAAATACGTGCTATCCGTTGAGTAATAAAACTCCTATTAGCACGAAAAACATAAAAATCCGTGTAAGTCAGTAAACTGTTTTTAGTAACCTCAAATAGCAAGACTTTATCCAAGATATAAAAACTAAAAGAATCTGCGCATTAGAATTATATTGAACAAACGAACATATATCTGTATTATTAAGCAAAAAAACACGAGATGCAATATTACATCTCGTGTTTTATATTT
>JAFYMM010000235.1 GCA_017550055.1 Paludibacteraceae bacterium | reverse complement strand
GGCACGCTTGATGGAGGCATACGAACGCCTACAAAAACTGCAAGTAGGTAAAGAGACTACTGTTGAGGTGGCAGGCTTGCGTGAACGCTGTGAAGAGGCTATGTGTGACGACTTGAATACGCCTATCGTAATCTCACATTTGTTTGAAGCATCGAAAGCAATCAATACTGTGGCTGATGGTAAAGGTACTATCAGCGAGGCAGATTTGGCTGAATTGAAAGAGGTATTCAAACTCTTTGTTGAAGATATTCTTGGACTTCAAACAGAGTCAGGCTCAGGTAGCAATGAGGCATACAAAAAAGCAATCGACCTTTTGCTCGAAATGCGTCTTGAAGCAAAACGCAATAAAGATTGGGCTACAAGCGATAAGATTCGTAACGAATTGACAGCTCTTGGCTTCAATATCAAAGATACAAAAGACGGCTTTGAGTGGTCTTTATAATGCATAATTCACAATGCATAATTCACAATGCACAATAATTGTTTTACTACTTTCTCTTTTTCTTATGTTTTCATGTGAGAAGGAGAAGGTAGTTGTGCAAGGTGGTAGTTTTCGATATGCGGATACATCTTATCGGATTAAGAAAGTGAAAGTGGAGCATGGGGGGTATGTTGAGGATGATTATGTATTGCGATTTTTGGCATATCCTGCGACATACACAGTGAGTGAGACTGGTGCTTCGGGTTATGGATGTGTGATAGATGCTCGATTTGTGTCTGACGCAAAAGACTTTGAGGTAGGTGGGGCATATCAGTTGGTTTCGGATTCTTCATTCTTGATTTTTTATCCAGAGATTCCCAAAGGAGATACCTTGAAGCATGATACGATTTCGTATAGTATTGCAAGTGGCGAGCTGAGAGTAGATACGACAGATGGTTATCGTAGATTTCAGTTTGCGTTGCTTACAGCCGATGGGGATTCGATAGTTGGGGCGTATTTAGGTGATTATACCTACAACTATGTGCTTGACCAAAAGGGGTATGGAGAGTTGATATTTGATACTATTACGTGCCAGTTGGCAATGCCAGTGATGACGAATTGGGGGTATTTGTTCTCAGAAAATAGTAATTATTTTGAGTTCACGTTTTACTCTGTAGATTCGCGATTTGTGGACGCAGGGAAGATTCAGTCGGGTGTGCAATTTGTTGTAGGTGTGCATGATATGCAGAGTGATAGACCTATTGCGAGAGAGTATTTGGTATCGAAAAATGTTGATGAAGGGACTATATACTATGGTCATAAATTGAAAAATACAGCATGGGGCACTTATTGGCAAATGTTTTATAGCGGTTCGGCCGTGGGTAAAGCGAATATTGTCAAAGGAAATGCTAAGATAAACACTATAGACGAAGATACGCTTGATTTTACTTTTACGTTTGTTGACCAGCTGGGCAATGAGGTAGTTGGTTTGTATAGTGGACCGTATGTTAGGGAATAAGGAATAGGGAGTAAGGAGCAGGGGATAATTGTTATATTAACACTATATTAAAATGAAATCAGATAGAAAAAAGCAGTTGGAGGCATTTGAACGTGTGCTTGACGTAATGGAGACGTTGCGTGAGAAGTGTCCTTGGGACCGCAAGCAGACGTTCGATTCATTGCGTTGCAATACTATAGAGGAGGCTCATGAATTGGCTGATGCTATACAACAACTCGATATGCCAAATATCAAAAAAGAGTTGGGCGATGTGTTGTTGCACATTGTTTTTTACGCACTGATGGCGCAAGAGAAGGATGAGTTTGATATAGCTGATGTTTGCAATGCGTTGTGCGATAAGTTGATATTTCGTCATCCACATGTGTATGGCGAGGTGAATGCCGATACTCCAGATGCAGTAGTGCAAAATTGGGAACAGATAAAACTCAAAGAAAAAGAGGGCAATAAGTCGGTGCTCAGTGGTGTGCCTACAGGGTTGCCAGCATTGATTAAGGCCCATCGCATACAAGACAAAGCACGCAATGTGGGTTTCGATTGGGAAGAGCGTGAGCAAGTGTGGGATAAGGTGCAAGAAGAGATAGCAGAATTTAAGGCAGAGGTGGCAGTGAGTGATGCTGACAAGATGGAGGCAGAGTTTGGCGACCTTATGTTCTCAATCATCAACGCAGCTCGATTGTATAAAATCAATCCTGAAAATGCCCTTGAGCGTACAAATAAGAAATTTATTCGTCGCTTCACTTATCTTGAGGAAAAGACTATCAAGCAAGGTCGCAATCTTAAAGATATGACTCTCGCCGAAATGGATGAGATTTGGAATGAGGCGAAAAGAATGGAGAGGGAGTGAGGAATAGGGAGCAGGGAATAGGGAATAGGGAATAGGGAGCAGTGAGTAAGTGAATATTAAAAATTTAAATAATAGATATATATGGCAAAACATATTTGGACCTACGCCTCTATAGGCGGTTCGACTCGAGTGAAGATTCAGTCGGGTGAAGATATTCGTCATTTGGGCGAATTAGATGAAAAATTGTGGACAGTATTGTCATGTCCAACTGTAGGTTTGGAGATTGATGAAAATAGTCTTAAACTTATGGATACGGACAACGATGGCAAACTTCACGTTCAAGAGGTGGTAAAAACAGCTAATTGGTTGTGTGCAACATTGTCTAATCCTGACATTCTCCTTAAAGGCGAAGCACAATTGAATGTAGCTGATATTGTTGACGAGTCGATACGTACAGTAGCAGAAAAGATTGCTACCGATGGTGTTGTTACACTTGATGCAGTGCGTGCAGCTATTGGGGCTGTTGCAATTGAAGCACAACCAGTGCCAGAAGCACCATATTCGGGCGAAGTGACAGCGGCATATAAAGCATGTAAAGATGCATATAGTCAATACTTTGCCACTGCACGTATGCAAGCACTCGGTTTGGCTACATTGGCAGCTGACGCTGCAGTGCCAGGTATGACTGAAGAGAATTTCAACGAAATGGGCAAAAAGATAGCAGATTACGAAGCTGAAAAAGCAGCTGCTGAAGGTGCTAATGCTAAAGCTCTTGCCGATGCACAAGCGCAATATCGTCCGCTCGAAAAATTGCTTCTTCTCACTCGCGATTTTTATGCTTTGTTGCGCAACTATGTGTCATTCCAAGATTTCTATGCTAAACGCGGTAAAGCTCTTCTCGGTCGTGAGGCTAAAGGCGAAACCCCATGGGCTATATTCCAAGCAGGTACATTGGTTATCGACCAACGTGCATGTAACCTCTGTTTGAGAGTTGACGACGCAGGCAAGCATAACGCACAGGCTCCAGCATCGGGCATGTTCCTCGTATATTGCAATTGTACACACAAGCCATCAGGCAAAACAATGCAGATTGTGGCGGCTGTGACAGTTGGCGATATCAAAAACCTCAAAGTAGGCAAAAATGCGTTGTTCTATGACCGTCAAGGTCGCGACTGGGATGCCGAAGTGACTAAGATTATCGACAATCCTATCTCTATCGGGCAAGCATTCTGGAGTCCATATCGCAAATTGGGCGATTGGATTACAAACCTCATCAATAAGTCGGCTGCAGAGAAAGAGACTAAGGCATTCTCTGATATGACTACAAAAATTCAAGATAAAGTAGATAAACCAGCTGGAGAAAAAGCACCAGAGAAAGTGCAAGCATTCGATATCGCTAAGTTTGCCGGTATATTTGCTGCCATTGGTATGG
>JAFYMM010000234.1 GCA_017550055.1 Paludibacteraceae bacterium | reverse complement strand
ATGGTAAAGAGTTGGCTAATGCTTACTCTGAGCTTAACGACCCAATCGACCAAGAAGAACGCTTCAAAGAACAAATGCGTTTGGCCGACAAAGGCGACGATGAGGCTATGGTTATCGACCAAGACTTCTTGCGTGCTCTTCAATATGGTATGCCTCCTACATCAGGTATCGGTATTGGTATCGACCGTCTCGTGATGTTGATGACAGGCAATAGCGCAATCCAAGAGGTACTCTTCTTCCCTCAAATGAAACCAGAGAAGAAAGTAGTGAAAGATGGTCCTGAGAAATATGCCGAAATCGGTGTGCCTACAGAATGGGTTGAACCATTGCAAAAACTTGGTTTCGACATGGTGGCTAAACTCAAAGATGCCAACGTGAACAAACTTCACCAAGACCTCTGTGGCTATAACAAAAAGAATAAACTCGGCCTCACAAACCCAACAAAAGAGGCTGTAGAAATGTGGACAAAATAATAGTTAATGCTGTTATCTAATATCAGTTAACATAGACCGTTGACTGTTGACACGAACAAAGTGAGTATATTATGACATTTGAAGATATTCGAAATAACGAGGAGATTAAGGTGTATATCAAACAAGCCGATGCCTCGTTGGTAGCATTGGGTTACACTGAGCATAGTTTTGCTCATGTAACCAAATGTGCTTTTGTAGCAGCTGAGATTTTATCAACTTTGGGATATGACGAACATACTATCGAATTGACCAAAATAGCTGCTTATATGCACGACATAGGCAATGTAATCAATCGTACAGACCATGCTCAGAGTGGGGCAGTAATGGCGTTCCGTATTCTTGAAAAATTGGGTATGCCAGCTGTCGATATTTCGGCTGTAATCACAGCTATTGGCAATCACGACGAGCATACGGCTTATCCTGTGAATGCTATTGCTGCGGCTTTGATATTGGCAGATAAGTGCGATGTGCGCCGTTCGCGTGTTCGTAATCCTCGCTCTATAGCGTTTGATATTCATGACCGTGTGAACTATGCCGTAGAGAGTTCGGAACTCATAACCGATAAGGATGCACGTAAGCTTATTTTGCGCCTTCAAATCAATACTGAAATATGCGCTGTGATTGATTATTTCGAAATATTCATGGAGCGTATGTTGTTGTGTCGTAAGGCTTCTGACTTTTTCAAATTGCACTTTGTTCTTGAAATTAACGGACAAGAAATTATGTAATTCATAATTCACAATTTATAATTCACAATGCATAATTATTTTAAACTTATATTGCCATTTGCATTTGTGCTCACACTATTCATTGGTTGTAAGGGCAATGGTGCGAGTGGTGGTGATACTGCTACTGATTCTGTTGTTGTGGTAGAGGATTTGCGCATCATTGAGTATGGAGTTGATGTAACCGATCTCAATGAAGTGCAGGGCAAAGTAGCCAATGGACAAATCATCACATCGCTATTGCGCAATCTTGGAGCGAATCAAAAAACTATTACGCAAGCTGCGTTCATACCAGATTCGGTGTTTGATGTACGTCGTATGAAGGCAGGCAATAAATATTCGGCATATTATACACAAGATTCTGTACCTCAGTTGGTTTATCTTGTCTATCAACACTCGGTAACTGATTTTATTGTATTTCATTTCGAGGATTCGTTGCATGTCGAGCAATTCATAAAGCCTACTTCTATTAAGACTCGCACAGGCGAATTTGTAGTTGAAACATCGTTGTGGAATGCTATTGTTGATGCCGATATGAATATGGAATTGGCATTGCAATTGTCGGATGTATATGCTTGGACTGTCGATTTCTTTGGTTTGCAAAAGGGCGATGGTTTCAAAGTGTATTACGATGAGTTGTTTGTTGATACAGTGTCGATTGGCATAAGCAAAATACATGCAGCGAGCTATAAACGTGGCGATAAGGAGTTGTATGCAGTGTTCTATGAAAACGATGATGTGAGTGGCTATTGGGATTTGAATGGTAATAATATGAAAAAAGCCTTTCTTAAGGCTCCGCTCAGTTTTTCGCGTATATCAAGCAAATTTTCGTATGCTCGTAAGCACCCTGTGCATAAGACCGTTCGTCCTCATACAGGTGTGGATTATGCAGCTCCAATGGGTACTCCTGTCATGGCTATTGGCGATGGTGTGGTTACTTTCAAAGGCTATAAAGGCGGTGGTGGTCATACTGTGAAAATTAAGCATAATTCTACCTATACATCGGCATATCTTCACCTTTCGAAGTATGGTAAAGGTGTGGTGGAGGGTGCACGCGTATCGCAAGGTCAAGTGATTGGCTATGTGGGTAGTTCGGGCACATCGACTGGTGCTCACCTCGACTTCCGTATCTGGAAAAATGGTACACCTATCGACCCGCTCAAAATGGAGTCGCCTCCAACCGAACCAATTCCAGACAATGCTCGCGCAGAATTCGACTCGGTGAAAACCGTTATGGTCAATATTTTGAATGAGGAATTATGCATTATGCATTGTGAATTATGAATTATGAATTAATAAATTATGGCACAAACATATCAAGAAATAAATGCGTATCGCGAAAAGAATGAACGCTTTTTCGACGAGAATATCAATGCACCTGGCGTAGAGGTATTGCCATCGGGCGTGCAATATAAGGTGATTACTCGCACCAATGGACCTCGCCCTACAGGCAAAAGCAAGGTGACTGTGCACTATTGCGGTAAGTTGCTTAATGGCAAAGAGTTTGACAATTCTTTCAAACGCAAAAAACCAGAGGTATTCCGTGTTAGCGAGTTGATAAAAGGTTTCCAAGATGCCCTCAAAGCCATGAGCGTAGGCTCGCGTTGGGTGGTGTGGATTCCATACAAATTGGGCTATGGCTCACGCGATTGCGGTAAGGATATTCCTGCCTATTCAACTCTTGTGTTTGAGATTGAACTTATAAATATAAAAAATTAGGTTTTATAAAATAAAAAGAAACTTCATTCGTTATTTTAATAGAATGAAGTTTCTTTTTTTTGTATTACCTCACAGTAATTTATGTTTATGAGAAATTTAAAAGTTTTATTTATTGCTTTTTTTGTTGCTTTATCTCTAAATTCATACGCCACAGGTATCGATGATTTTTGTGTTATAGTCAAAGAGGCTATGCCATTGATTAATCAAGAGAGAGCAAGATTGAGGTTGAAACCATTAGAGTTTAAGAATGTTGTGAATAAAGAAGAGGTGAAATCTTCTGCTTATAGATTTTGGATCTCTTTTTATTCACTAAACTATACAAGTCAAGGTATATTTAAGTCTGTAGAGGATAAACTAAATGATGAAAGATATGCTTATGCATTTGTCTATTATTCTGATGGTGCCTATCACCTATGTTTTGCCGAAGATATAATGTTGGCTGATGAGTTCAAACGATATGTAGCTTCGTGGTATGACAAAATATTTGAGGATTTAGACTATTCTGCTTCTTTCGAGGCTGAGGTGTTGCGATTAGTCAATATCGAACGCGCCAAGAGGAGAATTGCACCATTGGAGATGGAAGAAAATTTGCATATTACGGCGCGGATAAAGGCAGGTGAGATGAAGAAATACAACTACTATGGGCATGGCAGTTTTCCCGATTTGCCTGATTATTTAATAAAAAGGTATTATCTTATAGGCGAGAATATTGCAATGGGACAAACTACACCAGCCGAGGTAGTTAAAGCTTGGATGAATAGTCCCGGTCATAAAGACAACATTCTAAATCCTGATTATGCGTATATTGGTATAGGATATTGCGCAGACCATTGGGTGCAACAATTTGCATATAAATCATTCGAACCGTGATAGTATATTTTAATTGTTCAATTCTTATTTACTACATACGATTAGTACTTTAGAATCATCGTGTAGGGTGGTGGCAAATATGTAAGTTGCACCACCTTCTTTTATTTTGTATTGGGTGCGTAGTTCACTCACGGTGAGGGGGAAGTTGCGGGTTGTGAGATTGGCTTGTTTTAGCGATTTGAAGAGCGATTTCGCACTTTTTTTGTCGAATGGCACTACTTGCTCAACTTTGAAATGACGTCCAGGAAACTCGCCATTTAGCTCCATAGAGGTGTATAGATGCGAGTGTTGGTGCAACTTCTCAACCGCGTATGCCTCGGCAATAGTTTTGTATAGTCCGCTTTTCAGATGTGCTGCGTATGGTTCGTATAGATATTTGCCCACCTCACGTGCGTAGGTAAGCGATAGGGCCGATTCATGACTCAAAGTACCAGTTAGGAGTCTATCCGTTGTCTGTTGACTGTTGACCGTTGACTTCAAATTTATCGCATGTATTTGAGTTTCGGCATTGTAATTGCGATTGATGAATAGGAGCAACTCTTTGCATTCATTGCCTACCGATATCACGTAGAGATGTTCGATGTGTTCAAGTTCGTTTATAGCGCGAGTGATGTCGAGCATAGGGGAGAGTTTGACTACCACCTTGTTGGAGATTTGAAACATCTGTGGCAACAACTCCACCACGTCAGGTTGACAGTCGGATATAGATACCAACTTCTCGCCATGATTGCCCCTACGCGCAGGGTCGAGATAAATGAGAAGAGAGGAATTCTGTTGACCGTTGTCTGTTGGCTGTTTAAGAAACTCCTCCGCTGTTGTGTTATGTACTGTGATATTGGGATTTAGGTGTGTGAAGTTGTGTTGCGCAATCTGGCAGAGGTCTGGGTTTAGTTCCACATAATGACTCGTTTGGGTGTACTGCGCAATGAAGTAGCAGTCAATACCCATACCGCCCGTAAGGTCGATATGAGTGAATGGCTCATTGCCCATAAATTCCTTGAT
>JAFYMM010000233.1 GCA_017550055.1 Paludibacteraceae bacterium | reverse complement strand
TGTCTTCTATTGCCAAAGGTCTTCATTATGGCACAGGCCAAGCCATCCCTCTTTGGACTCCAGCTATGCCTGGCGCTACCCACCGCCCAAAAACAAAGAAAAATTCTCAATCAAATAACTCCTCACTCCTAACTCCTCATTCCTCATTATTAAAGGTTGTCTATTTCCCTTCTTGCATCAATCAAACTATGGGCGTTGCCAAACACGACCCCGACCAAACACCGTTGATGCAAAAAACGGTGCAACTCCTCGAAAAGGCTGGCTTCGAAATCATATTCCCTGAAAATATGAAAAATCTCTGCTGTGGCACTATTTGGGAGAGTAAAGGTATGCCCGAACTTGCCGACCAAAAGTCTGCCGAACTCGAAAAGGCTCTACTCAAAGCAACCGACAATGGCAAATACCCTGTACTTTGCGACCAATCGCCTTGCCTCTACCGTATGCGACATACTATCAAGGGTGTAGATATGTACGAACCTGTGGAATTTATACTCAAATTTCTTGCCGACCGTCTCAAATTCACACCTATCAACGACACAATCACCGTACACACTACATGCTCGACTACCAAAATGGGCTTAAAATCAGACCTTATCCGCCTTGCCGAAATGTGCTCTACGTCAGTAGTTGTGCCTCAAGAGGTTGGTTGTTGTGGTTTTGCTGGCGACAAAGGGTTCACTCACCCCGAAGTCAACGAATGGGCTCTCCGCAAACTCCGTCCACAAATCGAAAAACACGGAATCACAGCAGGTTACTCAAACTCTCGTACTTGCGAAATCGGTCTTACAACCAATAGTGGTGTACCTTTCCAAAACATCATCTACCTTGTTGACAAAGTAACAACAAAAAAATAAAAAACTTACATTGTTAATTCAAAAAAAAATCGTAATTTTGCAAGTTAGAAAAATATAACTACTCGCTACTAATTTTTGCAATAAACAAAAGCAATTAAGTTTACTTAAATTGCTAAGTAAAGCAAAAATCTTGTTAAAAAATATCTAATAAAATATGAAACAACAAATTATCGACTTAATAAATCGCGAAGTCATCCCTGCTATTGGATGTACAGAACCTATCGCTGTAGCTCTTTGCACTGCAAAAGCAGCTGAATTACTTGGTACAAAACCTGAGAAAATCGAACTATTCCTCAGTGGCAATATCATCAAAAATGCTATGGGCGTAGGTATTCCTGGCACTGGTGGCATGATTGGTCTCCCTATCGCTGTGGCTCTCGGTGCTCTCATTGGCAAAAGCGAATACCAACTCGAAGTACTCCGTGACTGCAACCCTGAGGCTGTGGAACTTGGTAAACAATATATCAATGAACGTCGCATCAATATCTCACTCAAAGATACCGACGAAAAACTTTATATAGAAGTTATCTGTTCAGCTGCAGATAAAAAATCTGTTGCTATCATTGCGGGTAATCATACTAACTTCATCCACCTTGAAGCAAACGGAGAAATACTCCACCATCAAGAACTTGGTGCAACACAAGAAGGCGACACCGACACCGACCCTCAACTTACTCTTCGTCAAGTATGGGATTTTGCAATGAACACTCCTGTTGAAGACATCCGTTTTATTCTCAAAACCAAAGAATTGAACGATGCTCTCTCTAAAGAATCTCTACAAAGTCACTTTGGGCATGAAGTAGGTCGTACTATTCGCGATTCTGTCAAAAAATATCAAATGTTTGGTGACTATACATATATGCACATCCTCTCACGTACAGCTGCAGCTTGCGATGCTCGTATGGCAGGTTGTCCTATGGCAGCTATGTCTAACTCAGGCTCTGGCAACCAAGGTATTTCAGCTACTATGCCTGTAGTCACTTATGCAGAAGACCATAACGCTACTGAAGAACAGATGATTCGTGCTCTTACATTGTCACACCTCACAGTTATCTATATCAAACAAAGCCTCGGTCGTCTTTGCGCTCTTTGTGGTTGCGTAGTTGCTGCAACTGGCTCTGCATGCGGTATCACTTACCTCATGGGTGGAACTTACGAACAAGCTGAGTATGCTGTTAAAAATATGGCAGCTACTCTCACAGGTATGCTTTGCGATGGAGCTAAACCTTCATGTTCGCTCAAAGTTGCATCTGGTGTATCTACCGCAGTAATGTGTGCCATGTTGGCTATGGAAAACAAATCAGTTACTGCTGTTGAAGGTATCATCGACGACTCTGTTGACCAATCAATCCGCAATATGACCAAAATCGGTAAAGACGGCATGATGACAACAGACCGCCTCGTACTTGACATTATGACAAATAAATAAATTCTCAAGACAGGAAGACAAGAATACACAAAAATAATATTGTTTTAAACGAAAAAATTTACGATTAATTTACGAAAATTTGCGTTAAATATAAAAACATGTACTCATGTCTTCATGCCTAAAGGCAAGAATGAACTTAAAAAAACAAACCACTATATCGCTTATTTGGAATGGACTGAATAAAGTCGGTTATCAGGTAATAGCATTGTTGGTAGGGATTGTGACAGCTCGTCTGCTCACCCCTACCGACTTTGGTTATATTGCCGCACTTGCTATGTTCACCATGCTAAGCAATATTTTGGTTGAAAGTGGCTTTACTGCAGCTTTAGTTCGTCGCGAAAACAACACACAATCAGACTACTCCACCGCATTCTACTTCAATGTAGCACTTAGCCTTATATTCTACGGTGGACTTTTTATCTCTGCCCCTACCATAGCCGACTATTTCAACATGCCACCCCTCACTAATTTGGCGCGTGTGCTGTTCCTTGCTATTATAATCAATTCTCTATTCATAATTCCCAATATCATACTCACACGTCAACTACGTTTCAAAGAAATAGCAATAGCTGAACTATCAGGTATGATAGTTAGTGCCATAATCACTATCACAATGGCCATGACTGGTTTTGGATATTGGGCAATCGCCGCACAACAAATATCTCAACTCGTTGTAAAAGTTGGAATTATATGGACTTTAAGCCACTGGCGACCATCGTTTGAATTTAGCTTAAAACTACTCAAAGAAATTTTTTCATTCAGTTTTCTACTTATTATTTCATCACTAATTTCAACCGCTACACGCTACATCTACAATTTCTTTATTGGTCCACGCTACTCTGCCGATGACCTTGGCTACTATGGACAAGCATTCAAATTTCACCAAATACCTTATAACGTAATTACTTCAACCATAACAGGAGTATCATATCCTGTCTTCTCATCACTCAACAATGACAAAGAGCGACAAATGCTTTACATACAAAAAATTATGCGTATGACAGCATTCATCACGTTCCCTGTAATGGTAGGTCTTTATTGCATAGCTCCTAATTTTATTTCAGTTATTCTCACTGACAAATGGATGCCTATGCTCTCTTACTTCAAGATTCTTATTCTTGCCGGAATAGCAATGCCTTTCATCAATCTTAACCTCAATATATTTAATGTAATAGGCAAACCTCGAACATATTTCCAAATGGAATTTATGCGCAACGGACTCATCATTGCACTACTTTTTATTCTTAACAACACCATAGAAACAATGCTTTATGGCTACTTAATTGCAACATATACTACATTAATAATTAGTAGCCTTATGCTCCAAAAGCATATCAACTACTCTCTATTTGACCAAATAAATCATATTTTACCATCTCTGATATTAGCAATCATAATGGGAGTTACAATCTCAACAATAGAGACTAAACTCGTGATGACTAATACAATGCAACTCGCACTACAATTAGGCATAGGAATACTAACCTACCTATCTCTTGCTTGGGGATGCCACCTTCAGATTATGGATGATATTATCAATACGATAAAAGAAAAAAAGAAAAGGTTGAATTTTTAAAATTCAACCTTTTTTATTATTTCTTGGATGATGAGCTATTACTTCTTCACGCAAATAATTCAAATCAAGATGAGTATATATCTCAGTAGTAACAAGATTTTCATGTCCTAACATCATCTGTATCAAACGCAAGCTAGCCCCACCTTCAAGCAAATGAGTAGCAAACGAATGACGAAATGTATGCGGACTAATATTCTTCTTTATTCCAGCTCTCTCCGCAAGGTCTTTTACTATATAAAGTATCATCACACGAGTAAGTTTAGCTCCCCTACGATTAAGAAACAGATAATCCTCATTACCCGGCTTTATCTGCAAATGACAACGATCTTGCATCCAAAAGCCTATTTGCTTAATTGCCTCATCACTCAATGGCACAAGTCGCTGCTTACTACCCTTTCCCTCCACCAACATATACTTCTCGTCCACATGCACATTACTAAGTTTTAAGTTTATAAGTTCACTCACACGCAATCCCGAACCATATAACACCTCTATTATCGCAAGATTGCGTTGCCCTTCATCTTTCGACAAATCAATAGCATCTTCCATTCGCTCAATCTCATCTAATGTAAGCACTTCAGGCAATTTACGTGCAACCTTAGGAGTTTCGAGCATAAGAGTTGGATCTGTTTCTATTTTATCAGTAAACAACAAGAAACGATAAAACGACTTTACACCAGATATAACACGTCCTTGCGATG
>JAFYMM010000232.1 GCA_017550055.1 Paludibacteraceae bacterium | reverse complement strand
TAGCACCTGTATAATATTGAGATGTAGTAAATCCTTCCAATGGCATACCATTCAAAAACCATTGATAAGCCACAAATTCATATCCTCCATTATAATCGCTATTCTTAACCGCCAAAACATCATTCCAGCGTTGAGCAATAATATCACTCGAATATAACACATCAAACTCTATCGTATACTCTACATCCCCACAATTTTGATTATAAAAACTCAAAACTGCACCATATCTATTATTAGGTTTAATTCCTTTGGGCAAATTTATCTCTATTTTACCCAACGAATCAGGTCCAATTCCTATTTCATACTCCTCTTCAAAATCCTCAAATCCAGCATTTTTAGCATTATCCAAAAAATGCACACTATAACCCGAAACATAACCCTCTAATACAGTATAATTTATCTCAAAAAATTCATTATCTTCACATATTTCAGGTAATTCATCTATTTTCAACTCTAACGATTCAAATACTGTCAAATTCAAAATATAATAAACAGAATCGCAACCTAAGAAACTTGAAACTCCTTTTTCATATACACCTGTGCTATCCAACCATTCACCTTTCCAGAAATATGGCGTTTCAGCAGAACATATCATTGTGTCCAAATGAATTGTATCAGCCAACAAAGTGCGTAAATTTAATTGCAAAATAGAATCACAACCATATACCGATTGCAATGTATCTTTATAAGTTCCTGGTTCTGTATATATTTTTCCATTAAATTCAACTGTTTTTCCATCACATATATACATGTCAGTTACTCCAAACGAAGGCTGAACTGCACTTGCTTTAATTTCAAACTCTCTAATATCTTCACATGTGTTATACAAACCTCTCAACACTACAATAAACGTATCACCTTCACTTGCAGCAACAATGCGAGGATTAATCTCTGTTGAGACAGTTTGCCCATTTCTAAATACAGTACCCTCTTTATTGCTCTTTATCTCCCAATAATAATCTTTTAATTGAGCATCCCCACTGCTCACTTCAATTGTATCCAACACATTCCCCTGCTCATCCATTTTCAAATCAACCATTCTACTCTTATTAGTTATATCCACATAGTTAATACAATTTTGCGGATTAACTTCATACTCCATATCCACTTGTGGCACGCGAGGCCATACATTAGCTTCTAA
Source organism: Paludibacteraceae bacterium (assembly GCA_017550055.1). GTDB lineage: Bacteria > Bacteroidota > Bacteroidia > Bacteroidales > Paludibacteraceae > Aphodosoma. The sequence goes on along the minus strand of JAFYMM010000232.1, from coordinate 4,494 downwards.
AGTAAAATAGCATCCATTATCCTCTGGATATATCAATTCCACAACATAAGAATTTATATCATTCTCTTCTGGAACAAAATAACGTTCTGTGCTAACTGGTGTTTTATTCTTATCTCCCTTCACATACCACAAATAATTAAACCCATCAGGCACAAATAAAGTATCGGCTTTTTCCGTACAACTCAAACCTTCCACTTCGCCTTCCGTACAATCCAAAGCAAAATAGCCATACGCAAAGTGATAATCTGCCTCACATGCATTCAATGTTAATACAATCTTAACTGTTTGTCCTGCATAATTACTCAAATTCATCCCCAAAACACTCCAATCCAACCATTTTATAGGGCATGTTGGCTCTAATGTTTCACCCTCTAAAGGCTGATATGTTTGCCATCCACGCGTATTTCCCTCCGACACATCACGAGCATTAAAATCTGCAGACGCACACTCTAATGTCAAATCTTTCATATCCTTTATCTGCACTTGAATACGTGTTTGCATATTCGCAGGGTGATGCGCCGCATATTGCAACACCGCCGCATAATGTAACAGCAACACCGATTTGTCGTATGGAATTGTATATGTATATACTATCTGTCCCGAAACAGAACCTCCAATAGGCGAATCTCCATGTCCACCTTCTGTCCAGTTGCCAAGACGCACCGAAGCAATCTGACCTTCTGGCACAGTTTTCAACTTATAACCAGTCAATCTATCATATTCATCGTTCATATAGTGCACAGTATGAATACTATGACGGCTCTCATATCCATAATCTACAACACGCGCACGAGATGCTGGGTCTGCAAAATCTCCATACATACAAGTGGTCCCATTAGCCGAAAAATCCATATAATTCAAGCAATGTTTACTGTCATTATAAACAATATAATTCGACTTTTCAACCCAAAAACTTGTATCATTTGAGCATAACGAACGTATTCTAAAATTATAAACACCTTCTGGAATTACTGCATACGGAATAGAATACTCTTTACTTTGAATACCACTTACCAACGTGTAAGTTGTATCTGCAATTGATGACATTCTATAATAGATTATTTCATACGAATCGGCATGACCATCCCAGCTCAACTTAATACCCGAAGCATCTTTATCTATCTTAATATTTTTAGGTTTTTCGGCACAATCATCCGAAGTTTTAGCCTTATCTAATTGAATATTATCAATACAAGCTCCTGGATTATAGATATTTTTATCTCCATCCTCTTTAAACAAAAACACCAAATAATAGTTTCCATCTGCTGGAGCAACCACTTGTCCCTCTACCTGAGTCCACAATGTAGTCTTAAATATTTCTGTTCCATCTTTACTTTTAAATGGATTATCTAAAGCATATTGTGGAAAACCGTTCATCGCCACAGCCGAAGGTTTTGTACCTGAATAAAAAGCCACTCGCATTACATCCGAATTTTCATGATCCTCACCTTGCAATCGATAATCAAATACCAAATCGTACGTACCAGCTTCCAATTTAAATGCCTTATACGCCACAACTGTACTACCAGATGTAGAGTAGGCATAACCCGCTGTAGCACCACTATCTGCAGATACATACATTGCATTCGCACCCATACGATGAACTGCATTACCTACGGTAAAAGTATGCTTTATCTTCGCACGTTTTTCAAATTTCCATCCATACGTACCTGCAGTATCTTTTGGATTTTCAAATCCACAAAAATAAGGTAATGCTTGGAAAGAAGTATTATCTTGCCCATAGAGCATAAAACCTACAGACAAAAACAACAATAAAAATAAATGTCGGATAGTTTTCATAGAATAGATATATAGATTTTGGTTTGTTCCTACTTAATTATTACTTTTTGCAATAATCGTCTTTCATTTATGCCTATTTCAAACATATAAACACCTTGTTGTCTTGGTGTTATAGATATGATTCCATTAGTTTTTACCATCTCCTCTCCCATCAAAACACCTGTCATTGTCCAGCAACGCACCACACAACCATCACACTCATCTGACAACAAAATTACAGCATTTTCTCCCAATTCTATTACATTCGAAACCAACTCTGCATCAACATAATCAACATAATCAACAGGCACTCCCGAATTCAATCGTAATCCACAAGTCATAATCTCTACGGTTTCTCCTTTTCGAATCAATCCTACAGTATATACATCTTGCGCATTCAATTCATAACCATCTAAATATAAATACATACTATTCTCGCCCTCCAATGGAATTCCATTTCTATACCACTGATAATATTCAAATTCATAACCTCCATTATGTTCCTCATCCATCAATGCAATCAAGTTCTCAAACTTTTGTTCCATTGTCGCCGAAGCATAAAGCACATTTAATTCTACCTCATGCGTACATGTAGTCTCTTCCCCCTTATCTGTCGTGTAATAGAAAACAACTTTCATCGAATATTTATCTGGACGAATAGGATTCATCACACTTCTATTATCGGTCAAATCGCTCGCCAACAACACAATGCGACCATCTGCTGGCAATTCACGTACACCAATATCTTTCAATCCTATTGCTTTTGCAGCATCGCTAAACAATATTTCATAAGATGTAAAAACAGCATCTAACGCTTCATATTCTATTACCAAATTATCGCCACTACACAAATCTATACTCTTTGGTACATTCATATTTGCCACCGACAATACTATTGTAACAATGCTATCACATCCACACGCAGATGTATATTTTGTTCTATACTTACCTGTTTTGGTGTACACTTGTCCATTGATTTCATAATATTCACCACTACACATGTAAGCCTCTATCGTATCATGCTCTTTTGGTATAACCTTCAAATCAAGATAAACTGTAGAGTCGCATCCACCAAACGAATTTCCTCTAAACACCCTAAACACACCCTCTTGTGTATATTTACGACCCTCTATTTTCACCGATTTACCTTCACAAATCGTATCTGAAATAGTATCCACTACTGCGCCCAAACGAGGCACAATCACCTTAATTACAGTATCATGAATACATTCATCTGCCGAGATACCCGCACTCAACATCACTTCATATTCACCACCTCCATTAGGGAATCTATATTCAAGGCTATCGCCTTCATGTATCAACTCAACATCAGTTCCATTCTTCAAATACCAACGATAAGTTTCACATTTTTCACCCGTTGCTCCACGAGCTGTTGTCACATGACTCGTATTTTGAAATTTTATATAATTTTCATTACAATTACGAGGAACCCACTTTGGCGAAAATTGTGCTTTAGGGAATCGAGGCAACAATTCCGCATCCAACTCAAAATAACAAGCTGAATCTTGCGCAAACATCACCTTACATTTATACAATGCTGTATCATTTGGCTCTAATGTCTGCAAATTTTGTGTTGTACATGCCGTTTTGCCATCGCGCGCGCGATACCATCTATAGTTAAACCCGAATGGCGCTTTAATCTCTTTTCCTGCATTTTCTCCACATGACAAGCCCTCAATTTTTCCTTCCGAACAACTCAATGTGAAATAAGCATAACCATAGTGACCACCTTGAGCGCAATCGTATGTTGTCAAACGTATTTTAAATTTCAATGGACCATTCTTTGCATATTGACCCACATTAATCCCAATCGTAGTCCACTCTTTCCACAAAACAGTCTCATCTCCACTTCCAATAACATGCCATGTACCATCTGCATTAGGACTACCTATCAACGCCTTCGTATCTGCTACAAAGTTCGCATCACCACAACCCGAGACATCCAACGGATTGTTATATTCATCCAACAACTCAAGCATAAACACAGGTTGTTGTTCCCTATCATGTCCCGGATCTTGAATCACGACCGCATATTTCAATGTCAGAATCATATTCGACCCCGAATCAATCTGATGCGTATAAGTAACACTCTCAAATTCACCATTTATATCCCAATTACCTAATCTCACCGACACCACCTCTCCTTCTGGCACGGTTGGCAACTCATTACCTGTACGTATGTCTTTTTCCCCTGGAATATAATGTTTTGTATGACGCGACGTCTTCGAATTATAACCAAAATCTACAGCTCCACTCCTATTAGACGACGTATTCACATTTGGCACAAACTTACCATCCACAAATTTACCGCCCAACGTATGAGTTCCTATACCAAATACAGTTCCCGGATTTTCCCAATTGATAAAGTCAATACAATGCGCCGCAGGGTCATAAGCCAACACATTATTTACTGCCACCCACACCGATGTATCATTTGGACAACAACCACGCACAAACACATCATACACTCCCTCTTCCATATTTTTCAACGTGTGAGTTGTTCTATTGATGCCTTTCACCTCATGCGCCTCTTTTTCGCCATATTTTCTATACATCAATTCATAGCCTGTTGCACCACCATTCCACGACACAGTTATATCACTTGACAACGCACCAACAGTCACATTCTCAGGCTTTCCACAACTTTGCGATGCTAACTGTATATTATCAATCACAATAGCAGGCGGATTATTC
>JAFYMM010000231.1 GCA_017550055.1 Paludibacteraceae bacterium | reverse complement strand
CATTTTGCCAAGATAGCCACGGATGAACACCTCGGTGGTGTCGGCAGAATATTGACCGAGCCAATCGACAAGCGTGTGTTCGTTGTTAAAGAAACGAGTGTTGTCGAGTGGGAGATAGGCGTTGGTGATTGTGATACCCCAATTGTATTTGCCTGCATAGTCGCGGTCGTTGCCCATAATGATTTCGAAGAAAGCAGTCATGGCACGAGCATCGCGTGAGTAGAATGCGATTTTGTCGTCTTTCTCTACGTTGAACGATACGTTGTTGAACAACACCGAGCCATCTTCGGCACGTTTGCCAAGACCGCTGATTTCAAGCACCATGTTGCCCGGTTCGCGTTCAGGTGTGAATATGATAGCAGGGTATTTGCGAGTAGAAGGTTGAATCTCTTCGACGTTGAGTTTTTCGAGCATCTTGCGACGAGACGTTGCTTGTTTGCTTTTAGCCACATTGGCAGAGAAACGGCGAATGAATTCTTCGAGTTCTTTGCGTTTTTCTTCAGCCTTTTTGTTTTGGTTTTGTTGTTGGCGAAGGGCGAGTTGGCTCGATTCGTACCAGAATGTATAGTTGCCGGCAAACATAGTGATTTTGCCGTAGTCGATGTCGATGGTGTGAGTTGATACTGCATCAAGGAAGTGGCGGTCGTGACTTACGACAAGTACAGTGTTTTCGTAGTTGGCGAGGTAGTTTTCGAGCCACATTACAGCATCTACGTCAAGGTCGTTGGTAGGCTCGTCGAGGAGTAGGTTGTCTGGTTTGCCATAGAGAGCACGTGCGAGGAGTACGCGCACCTTTTCTTTGTTCTCTAATTCGCTCATTAGTTGATAGTGTAAATCCTCTTTGATGCCAAGACCACTGAGAAGTTGAGCGGCATTGCTTTCGGCATTCCAACCGTCCATTTCGGCGAATTTCTCTTCCAATTCAGCAGCACGAATACCGTCTTCTTCGGTGAAATCTTCTTTTAGGTAGATAGCATCTTTTTCTTCTTTCACTTGCCAGAAGTGTTCGTTGCCCATCATCACGGTGTCGAGTACAGTGAATTGGTCGTAAGCGAAGTGGTCTTGTTTTAGGACAGAAAGGCGTTCGCCAGGACCGAAAGAGATTTGACCACGAGTAGGGTCGAGTTCGCCACTGAGCATACGGATGAAGGTAGATTTGCCAGCACCGTTTGCGCCGATTACACCGTAGCAGTTGCCTGCTGTGAATTTGAGGTTGACATCCGAGAAAAGCACTCGTTTGCCGAATTGCATTGCTAAATTGGATACAGTAATCATATTTTCAAGTTGAGTGTTGAGAGTTGAGTGTTGAAAAATTATGAATTATGAACCGAAGGTTACGACCAACGGGGTAATTATGAATTATGCATTATGCATTATGCATTGATTCGAGGTAGTTTTGTAGTATGATAGTGGCACTGATTTGGTCGATGAGGGCTTTGTTTTGTCGTGCTTTTTTGTTGATGCCACTGTCAATCATAGTTTGGAAAGCCATTTTGCTAGTGAAACGTTCGTCGATGAGTTCAATTTTTTTGTCGGGATATTGTTTGCGCAGTTTGCCCACGAACGTATTGATGTATTTAGTCACCTCAGCAGGCTCGTTTTGTAGGGTTTTAGGGTATCCTACAACGATTGTTTCCACCTCTTCTTTAGCGAAGTAATCGGCTAAGAAAGAGTATATTTTAGGAGTTTCTACGGTGGTTAACCCATTGGCAATCATTTGTAATGGGTCTGTTACCGCAACGCCAATGCGTTTTTGTCCGTAATCAATTGCTAATATTCGAGCCATGTTTGGATTTTGTGTTTGTATATTAATCTGCAAAGATACGAAAAAAAGTTGAAAGTAGAAAATGTTAATTTAGGAAGTCGGAGTAGGGACGCACGGCTTGTGCGTTCGTGAAAAAGTGAGTCGTCTCAAATTGAGTGCAAAGTTACAACATTCTGCAAGTACGCTGACTGTTTCTGACTGTTTAAGTCAGAAATGACTATTTAATGTCGTTTTCTTTATCCATGAATACACACTCTCATTGTGTACTACCCTCAAGCAAGGTGCAAGCAACCTGCAAGCAAGAAAACAGTCATTTCCAATACACAATGTGAGGTGGTATTCTCGTTCTTTTTGTAATCTGATAATCTGATAAAGTTCGGATATGAGCTTATATGTAGTGTAATTCGTTGATTTATATTGAGATATGAATTATGTTTGTTCGGAGGGGTTTAAAATTTGGATTTCGTATAAAAATGTTGTAACTTTGCAAATAAATTAATAATTGGAATTATGAATGGTAAATTGATTATATTTTCGGCTCCTTCGGGTAGTGGTAAGAGTACTATTATCGGTAAGTTGAAGGAGGCTGGTTTTGATTTTGGTTTTTCGATTTCGGCTACAAGTCGTGCGCCTCGTGGAACGGAACAACATGGTGTGGAGTATTATTTCCTTACGCCAGAGGAGTTTCGCACGAAGATTGCAAATGGTGAGTTTGTGGAGTATGAAGAGGTGTATGAAAACTGCTTCTATGGTACATTGAAAAGCGAAATTGATGGTAAATTGGCTCAGGGTCAGCACATGTTGTTTGACGTGGATGTTGTGGGTGGATTGAATATTAAGAAATATTATGGCGATAGAGCATTGGCTGTGTTTGTGCAACCACCAAGTGTGGAGGTGTTGCGTGAGCGTTTGGTGGGTCGTGCGACTGACTCGGAGGAGATGATCGAGAAACGCCTTGCTAAAGCCGAGTGGGAGATGGAATTTGCGCCTAAATTCGATGTGCGCATCGTGAATGACAACCTTGAGGAAGCCGTGGCCGAAACTATCCGCGTAGTGACTGAATTCCTTAGTAGATAACAGATTACAGATAATTCATAATCTAACTAATTATGAATTATGCATTAGCATTATGAATTATAAAAAGGTTGCGTTATATTTTGGGTCGTTTAATCCGATACATAATGGGCATATTGGGTTGGGGGAGTATCTGCTTGAGCATGCGGATGTGGATGAGTTGTGGTTTGTGGTGTCGCCTCAGAATCCGTTGAAAAAGAGGGCTGACCTATGGGATGATGAGTTGAGATTTCGCTTGGCTTGTGAGGCTACGAAAGGTAATGAGCGTATGGCTGTGTGTGATGTGGAATTTGACTTACCTAAACCGAGTTATACGGTGAATACTTTGCGAATACTGTCGAAAAAATATCCTGATTGCAAAGTCTCACTGTTGATTGGGGCGGATAATTATCAGATTTTTGATAAGTGGTATTGTTATGATGAGATATTGCGCAACTACACGATATATGTCTATCCACGTGAAGGAGTAGAGGTGGATATGACGAAATTCCCTCAAATGAAGTGGTTGGATGCTCCGCTATATCCTATTTCTTCAACTATGATAAGGGAGAAGTTGGAAAGAGGAGAATCGGTGGAGGATTTGGTTCCGTTTGATAGTAAGGAATTAGGAATGAGGCATGGAGAATGAGGAGTTAGGAATAATATAAATAACAAAAAGAGCGACTTTTGGGTCGCTCTTTTTGTTGTATATTGGTTATTTTCTGTTGCGGCAGAGGAGGAGTCCGAGGATTGTGAGTGCTCCATTGACGAGAAGGATTTCGAAGCCGAATTTGTAGCCGTAGAGAAGTTCAACAGAGTAGCGGTCGATGAGTACGGTGGCGATGATGGATAGTGCGGCTACGAT
>JAFYMM010000230.1 GCA_017550055.1 Paludibacteraceae bacterium | reverse complement strand
GGCACCAGCATATGAGGTCATTACCGAGATATATGGAGGCTCCATTTCTGGAAATTGGTCGATAGGCAATCTCATATATGAGAATACACCTAATATCATTACAGCCACAAACACCAACGCTGTGGTAATAGGACTGTTAATCGCCGATTTATATATACTCATAATTTTTAAAGTTGAAAGTTAAAAGTTGAAATGTATATTTTAATTTTCACATTTCAAATTAAACGATTATTTTACAATTTCGAGTTTAACACCATCCACCAAACGAGCTTGACCAGTAACAACAAGTTCATCGTTAGGTTTGATTTCGTCAGAGATAATTTCCACTTGGTCGTCGAAACGTTGTCCGAGTTCTACCGCTACATATTTAGCAACACCACCGTTGTTTATATAAACATAGCGATTGTCAGAACCTTGAAGTTTCAATACTGCTTGATAAGGCACTACGATAACATCTTCTTCGCCAAGGAACAATTTTGCATTAACATACATACCAGGACGGAGCATATCGTTGCCATTAGGAATTTTTACTTTAATAGTAAATGTGTGAGAAGCTGGATCGATTGTTGGGAATACACGTTCTACAGTTGCAGCAAACACTTGGTCTTTGCCGTAGATTTCAGAACGAATATCAAGTTTCATACCTGCTTTTACCATAGGGAAGAAGCGTTCTGGAACAGCGATTTCAGCTTTTAGTGTAGAAATTTGTGTGAGAACTAAGATTGGTTGTCCGCTGTAAAGTTCGCCATCTTCGTAGTTTTTAGCAGAAATAACACCATCGAAAGAAGCTTTTACGTATGTATTTTTTTCAAGGAAGTCGATGTTTTCTGCTGTTTGGTCGTATGAAAGTTTAAGTTGGTCGTAAGATTGTTGAGTTGCACTACCTGTTTTCAAAAGAGCCTCAACACGAGCCAATTCTACGCCGAGATTAGCGTATGTAAGTTTTGATGTTTTATATTGCAATTCATCCATGCGTACGAGATTGTCGCCTTGACGCACTTTTGAACCTTCTTCTACGTAGATGTGTTCGATTTTACCAGTGACAGAAGGAGCAACATTTTGAGTTTCATAACCTTGTAAAGTTGCACTAAGCACTACCTCGCGTGTAATAGTTGAGGTTTCCATTTTTTGTACTTTTACTTTTTCGATACGTTCTGCTACTGCATCTGTAGCTTTAGCATCTTCTTTAGAGCCACATGAAGTCATAGCCAATGCTGCAAAAACTACTGTAGCAATTAAATTAAATCTTTTCATCATATTTATGTTTTACTTATTTATATTCTATTTTTTGTTTAAGAGCTTTTTTAATTCAATTTGCGCATTTACAAGGCTGAGGATAGCTTGTACATAATCGCTTTGAGCTGTAAGTAATGTCATACTTGCATTTGTGAGTTCAAGTGCAGAAGCATGTCCATACTCAAATTTATTAGATGTGCTTTCAAATACACGTTGTGATACATCTATGTTAAGTTTTTGCATATCGAAATCTTCGTATGCTGTCGAAAGGTTATAGCGTAATTGTTTGTGTTGAACCATCAACGCATCACGTGCATCAGCCAATGAGTTTTCAGCTGCTTGGCGAGCTAATTTTTTTTCAGTGATGCCAGCCGCGCGTTTTCCGCTTGACCACAATGGTATAGAAAGTTGTAACCCAACGATACCCATTGATTGTTCCATAGCGGCTTCACCTTTGAAATATTTGTTAGGCGAAGTATATTGATAAAATGCACTAAGTGTTGGTACGTATGCCATACCAGCCATAATGACATTTTGTTTTGCCATTTTCACGTTTTGTTCTGCTAATTGATAGCTATAATTGCTTGATAAATTGAAGTCAGCTGACAATAGATTTAGTGCCTCTTCTACGTTCAATACATTATCAAGTTCATCAGTCAACACTAATTTTACATCGGCACCAGCAGCCATTTGCAATGCCAAAGCATTATAAATCATCTCTAAAGAGCGTTTTGTTGAATTGATTGCGCTACGCATACTAGCCACTTGCACTTTGATTTGGTCGGCAGTAGTTTGTTCTGCTACACCAGCCAACACCGAGTTGTTAGTGATTTCGTAGAGTTTTTCCAAGTCAACCATTGATTTATCTAAAAGGCTAACTGTTTTTTCCATTGCAAGTGCTGTAATATAATATGTCTCTACGTTAGAAATAACATCAAGTTCAGTATTGCTTTTGTTGATATCTTGCATTTCAATAGCTGTGTTGTTGATAAGCGCACCCATAATCAACTGACCATTTATGGCAATCGAAGCGCTTACGCCCAATGAACCTGCCAAGTTTTCAATTTTACGGTCCATCTGCATTCCTTCTCCCATCGAAAACTTCATGCTACCATCGGTATAGTTCAAACCAAGCGACATATCGGCTTGAGGTAACATTGATGCAATAGTTTGCCAGCGTGCAGCATAAGCTTGACGTACCGAGAGTTCGGCATTTTGCAAAGTACGATTATGCTCCAAAGCATAGTCACGAGCCTCTGATAACGAAAGTCGTAATTCAGATGACGAATCGTTTGTTTGTGCCATCATAGTGAAGCAACACAACGCTCCACATAATAAACTTAAAAATTTCTTTTTCATTTAAATGTATATTTACTAATTTATTATATTTTCAAACTATGAAGTAGGGTATAGCAATGTCAGTTTGTTGAGAAAATTCCGTATATTCTGAAAGAGAGAAAAATGTATTGGACTTATGTTGAATGTGCTAAAAATGTAAGCTCTCAATTTTCAACTTTTAACCTTATGTAATATTCCATTCCTTTTTCATTGCAAATCATTCGTACTAACATATCAAGTACAAAATCCACACGTTGTGCAGTATTCATTGATACTTGCATCAACTCTTTTAATATATTAGGTATTAGATTTGCTAATAAAAGAGATGTTGCTTCAATATTCAAATCTTCACGATACATGCCTTGTTCTATGCCTGTGCGCAACATTTGTGCCATGTATTTCAAATCCATCTCTTTTAGCATTATCTGGCGTTCGTGCCACAATTCTGGATAAAATTTCTCTAAATCGTACCCAAAAGCAAGGTGCTTCTCTACTGAATGATGACGCAATTTTTTAAAACTTTGCATCAATAAATCCAAAACATTTACACTCGAATCTAGAACAGATTGGTAATCTTTCTCTTTTTTCTGATGCATGGCATTAAGCATTTCGACCACCAATTCGTCTTTTTGCTTAAATACGGTGTAAAAAGTTTTTTTTGAGATATGCAATTCATTGCAAATATCATCGATACTTACACTACGAATGCCGAACTTAAAAAACAATTCACCGGCAGTTTTTAATATTTTTGACCTTAAATCTGTACACATAGTTTTTGAACGTGCAAATTTACAACTTAATTTTCAACCAAGCATCACAAATTATGTTATTTTATTTTAAAAATTAAAATATTTTTGTAATCTATTGGTTTTTAGTGTAATATAGAAAACTTAAATAACTATTATAGTTTCCAAGCATCCTTTTTTATTAATAATAATGCATTTTTTATGCGTAATAATTGTTATTTTTGCCAAATGTTAAAAATATGTTGTACAACATAAAATAAAAAAAATCTTTTTTTTGTTATTTTTTTATAAAAAAACTTGCACAGCCCATAATAAAAATGTAACTTTGCACAATGTTTATGTTATTCACTAATCATTAATAACTAATCACTATATGAACCCACTTCCATTTCAAGTATTTTCGTGCTCTGCTAGCCGTTATTTTGCGGAAAAAATTTGCGCTTCTCTTGGTTGTGAATTAGGCAAAAGCACTTACACTCGT
>JAFYMM010000229.1 GCA_017550055.1 Paludibacteraceae bacterium | reverse complement strand
TCGTAGTGAGCGGATTTTTTTCAAAAAAACACACCAAATATCAATAATTTTTTGTAACTTTGCACAGGGGAAATTTTATGCTATAAAACATGTTTTTTATGAATAAGAAATTTATATACGTATTGCTCACTATACTAGCAATAATGGGCAGTTGCAAGCCTTCGGCTCACGAAATGGCGCTTGCTGAAATAGAACAATCAAAGCAATTTATTGCTGAAAATCAAGATTCGATTGCGCTTTCTATACTTGATTCGATACATATCAAATACCGCACAGACGTGGATGTGCGTCGCATGGCTGACACTATTCGTTGGGATATTGAATACCGCCATGCCGTGAAAACACTACCTACAGTAGATAGTCTTCTCGCTGACTTACAGGCCCGTTTGCCTGAACTAACAAAACCATTCCGTTTCATCAAAAACGAAGAATATCAATCGATTGGCTCATTTGAGCATCGCCAATTGCGCACCGAAAATAACACTTCGCGTTGCTACCTCAAACCTTCGATTGACGAGCATGGCAATTTCACAATCACGTCGTACTACATCGGCACAAAAGCTCAACACGCAGTAGTGCGCATAACTGTAGATTCATTGTCGGTAGAAACCCACACTGCCCCATCGAGCAACATCACACAATTCGTTGACTTGGAGGAATACCGCGAAATTATTGTTTTCGACAAAAATCTGCTTAATGGCATTGACAAATTCATTGCCGACAACAAAGACAACCGCATAAAAGTGAGCCTATTAGGCGATGGTCAACCATATCACTACTACCTCACACCTACCGAGCGCACACTGCTTGCACAGTCGTATGAATTGGCTATTGCGCTATCGGACTACACACGTCTTACAGACCAACAACTCAGACTCTCGCAAAAAATAGAATTGCTAAAACAAAGACTAAAAATTGAGGGGTAAAGTAATAAATTACATCTAGTATGATTAAAGATAACATACAAAATGCTCATCAATATGACGATTTGCACCAAAATTTTTGGAGTGTGATGGAAATTCTGCAATCTCTCAATCTCGATGCCCTACAACCAGGGCATATCGAACTTGATGGCAAATATGTCTATATCAACATAAACGAGACTAAAAGCAAATCAGAAACAGAAGCTAAACTTGAATCGCATCGCAAATATATCGACATTCAAATGCCTCTGTCGGGAAGTGAGACTTTCGGTGTAGGACCAACATCAGAATGTGTTAAACCTATTGGCGAATTTGATACTGAGCGCGACATCATCTTCTACGAAGATACGCCTACGGAATACATAACCCTGAATAAAGGCGAGTTCGTTATCTTCTTCCCCGATGATGCTCATGCACCTTGCATCAACACCACAGACAATCATCTAAAACTGATAGTAAAAATATCGGTAGAACCAAACAAAGAAAAACCAACCCTATAACAATGCACAATTCATAATTTGCAATTCACAATTAACATCAACGATAATTATGAATTATTAATTATGAATTAAAGTAATAACCACAAATTGTGAACCGAAGGTCATAATGCCTTCAGGCAATAAAATTATCAATTATGAATTACGAATTTGTAACCAACGACCCTTATTTAGCTCCCTTTGAACAAGCTATCGTAGGACGTCACGAATATGCCGTTGCACGCGAAAAAGAACTTCTCGGAACAACCAACAATACCCTATCCGATTTTGCATCTGGATATATGTACTTTGGTCTATTCAAAGTAAAACGCAGTTGGGTTATTCGCGAATGGGCTCCAAATGCAACTGCAATATATCTCATCGGCGACTTTAACAATTGGCAAAAAAACGAAAAATACCGTCTTCAACCTCAAGAAAACGGTGTTTGGGAACTAAAAATAAGTGAGAAATATATTCACCATGGCGACCTCTATAAACTTATAGTTGAATGGAATGGTGGCGCAGGCGAACGTATCCCAGCTTGGTGTCGTCGTGTGGTGCAAGACGAAAAAACCAAAATATTCTCGGCTCAAGTGTGGCAACCAGAACAAGAATATAAATTCCGTATTCGCAAATTCCACCCTACAAAAGCTCCGTTGATGATTTACGAATGCCATATCGGTATGGCTGCCGAAGAAGAAAAAGTGGGAACTTACAACGAATTCCGCGAAAATATTCTTCCTCGCATTGCAGAGGCTGGCTACAACTGCATCCAAATCATGGCTATCCAAGAGCATCCATACTATGGCTCGTTTGGCTACCATGTGTCAAGTTTCTTTGCTCCATCATCACGTTTTGGTACTCCAGAAGAGCTAAAACGCCTTATCGATGAAGCTCACAAACTCGGCATTGCTGTGATTATGGACATCGTACACTCACACGCTGTGAAAAATGAGATGGAAGGACTTGGTCGTTTCGACGGCACTCCATACCAATATTTCCATGGTGGCGACCGTCGCGAACATCCAGCGTGGGACTCTCTCTGCTTCAACTATGCTAAAAATGAAGTAATGCACTTCCTTCTCTCTAACTGTAAATATTGGATTGAAGAGTATAAATTCGACGGATTCCGTTTCGATGGTGTTACCTCTATGATATACCGCAATCATGGTCTTGGTCAAGATTTCAAAGGCTATGAAGACTACTACAATCTCAATCAAGATGGCGATGCTCTCTGCTATCTCACTCTTGCCAACAAACTCATCCACGAAGTAAACCCTGAGGCTATCACTATTGCCGAAGAAATGTCGGGCTTGCCTGAATTGGCTATTCCATTCGACGAAGGTGGCGTAGGTTTCGACTTCCGCATGGCTATGGGTATTCCTGACTTCTGGATTAAATACATCAAAGAAGTGCGCGATGAAGATTGGAAAGCAGGACACATTTTCTACGAAATGACTAATCGTCGCATGGGCGAAAAGACTATCTCATACGCCGAATCGCACGACCAAGCTCTCGTAGGCGACAAAACTATCATTTTCCGCCTTATCGATGCCGACATGTATTGGCACATGCAACGTGGCGATGAAACTTTCATGGTCAATCGCGGTATGGCTCTACACAAAATGATTCGCCTCATGACTGCCGCTACTATCAATGGTGGCTACCTCAACTTTATGGGTAACGAATTTGGTCACCCAGAATGGATTGACTTCCCTCGCGAAGGCAACGGATGGTCGCACAAATATGCTCGCCGTCAATGGTCGCTCGTTGACCGCAAAGAATTGCACTACTGCGACCTTGCTCACTTCGACGAAGAAATGGTGAAACTCATTCGCAAAGAGTATCGTTTCAGCGAATCGCCAATAGAAAAAGTATGGGACAACGAAGGCGACCAACTCGTAGCATTCCGCCGTCGCGACCTATTATTTATCTTTAACTTCAACGGCGAAAAATCATTCACCGACTATGGTATTCTTGTGAAAAAAGGTGTTTACAACGTAGTTCTCAACACCGATGCTACCGAATTTGGTGGCTTTGGTTTCTCTGATGACTCAATCGAACACCACACTACTGCATCTCATCTCAAAAACAAAGAGTGGCTCCAACTCTACATACCAGCTCGCTCTGCCATTGTCCTCCGCCGTAAAGACTAATATGCAATTCGAACCCGAAATACAACAACTGTTACAACGCTTTGAATCTACACTACAACAAGGCGTTGTGCAGTATTATGATACAGACGAACTCGAAACTATAATCGATTGCTATATTGCTTCCGAACAACTCGACAAAGCTCGTATAGCACTCGATTATGCTTATCGTGTACACCCCACTTCTAACGAAATTCGTTGCAAAGAAGGCAAGCTATTACTAATGGAAGGTGCATACGAAAACGCAATAAAAACATTAGAACCAATACAAAACACCGACCCTGATTATATTGCTATTCTTGCCGAGTGCTACTTGCGAATATATAAATTCAATAAATCAAAAGAACTATTCTCACAATATCTCACACTCTGCGATACTAATGAATTGTCTGCAATATTTGCCGATATAGCTTCGCTCTACAACACTCACAACCAACCAGAATTGGCTCTCGAATTCATAGAAAGTGGCATTGCTCTTTTCCCTGACGACATCACTCTAATCACCGAAAAAGCCATTGCACTCGAACAAAGCGAGCAACTCGACGAGGCGGCAAAACTATTTAATATTGCGCTCGACAACAATCCTTATCAACCAGAATTATGGTGCATGCTCGGCTCTATCTTGTTCCGTCAAAACAACTTCACCGAGGCAATCCGTGCCTATGATTATGCCCTTGCTATCGAGCCAAACGACACTCTCACACGATTGCAACGTGGGCATTGCCTATTCAACCTCGGCCTATTCAACGAAGCTATTGAGCCTTATGAAGAATATTTGGCTGAAAATCCCGATGATGCAGTTGTAATAACTTTCCTTGCCGAAACATACGAGAATATCGACAATATTCAACGTGCCAAAGAACTATACCTACAAGCATTGGCTATATACGACGAAATACCTGAAGCTTGGATTGGCCTTGCTTCTTGCCAACACGATATCGATGGTCTCGTTGCTGCTTATGAAACGATAAAGCAAGCTGACGAAAAATTCCCTGAAAATCAACATATCATCTACTGCATGTCGCGTATCGAGGCTGACTTAGCTGCTGCCAATTTCGATGATTTTCTGCTTAATCAATCATTACAACACCTACTCTTCTGCCTCGAAAACGACCCAGAAAACGAAACTCTAAACTTCGAAACTGCTAATATACTCCTACAATTCGGCGATTACGAAAATGCAATAAAACTATACGAAATCGCATACGACAAAAATCCTTTCATCGAAAAGATAACACTCTTTATGTCAATGAACTACTTTGCGCTCGGCAATACCGAACAAGCAAAAAAATTCCTTGATATTGCCCGCGAAACCATATCTAATGCCGACGAAATATTTTTATCGCTATTCCCTAACGCACAAACTCTTATCAAATAAATATGAAAAAATTACTCATCGTCATCAGCACATTGCTGATAACAAGCAACATCCTATTACACGCAAATACCACTGATTCACTCTCAACTCTCAACTCTCAACTCTCAACTGAAAGTAAATCCTACATTGATATAATCACCGATTGGTACAACGACAATATGAACTACGGCACCATCACAGCCCTCATGGCTGTCGAAAGTTCATTTATTCCATTGCCATCTGAAATTGTAGTGCCACCAGCGGCAGCTGCTTCTGCGCGAGAAGACTCTAATCTCAACATCTTCTTAATCATACTATTTGCTACAATAGGTGCAATAATCGGTGCTTTATTCAACTATTTCATAGCTGTAAGCTTCGGTCGTGCAATCATATACAAATTTGCAGATAGCCGATTGGGGCGTTTATGCCTGCTATCAAGCGAAAAAATCAAACAAGCTGAAGATTATTTCAATCTCAAAGGCTCAATCGCTACATTTATTGGTCGCCTCATTCCTGTCATTCGCCAACTTATCTCTATTCCCGCAGGTCTTGCACGCATGCCTCTTGCGCCATTTATATTATACACTGCTCTCGGTGCTGGAATATGGAACATTGCCCTTGCTACTCTTGGATATATAGTAGGAAACAATATGGACCTTATCAACAAATATTCTCACGAAATCAGCTACATCATCCTCGCTATCCTCGCCATAGTGGCTATATATTACATAACTAAAAAGATGATAAATAAGAATAAATAAAAATAAATCCGAAGGTCATCCGTGCATTGCCTTAAAAAGCGTAAAGAAAAATTAAGATAAATTCGTGAACGACGATTTCTGGCGAGGTTACACCAACCAAAAACAAGGCTTAAAATACATGGGCAAGAACAAATCTTTGAAGAAGCAGCCCATTTGCCCGAGTTTAAATCGGAGTAGAATTTATATTAATTTTTTAGCTTTTTAAGCACAGCACAAGACTTTTGGTCACTTTTGGTCACAAAAGTAATAGAAAATATTATGCTTTTCGCTCTAATCGGACATCCAGTATCTCACTCGTTCTCTGCTCAATATCTCAACGCCCGTTTCAAAAACGAAGGTATTGATGCTCACTACGACCTAATTGATATGCCAAATATAGAGCAATTTCCAAATTTGGTTAATACCAATAAACACAATGGCTTCAACGTAACCATACCACACAAAAAAGCAATCATACCCTACCTCGACACTCTCTCGCCTGAAGCCCAAGCCATAGGTGCCGTGAACGTAATAGAAATCTGCAACAACAAACTAATCGGCCACAACACCGATATTATCGGATTTCACGACACTTTCACACCTCTACTTAAACCATATCACACTCACGCAGTCATATTAGGTACAGGCGGAGCCTCACAAGCAGTGCAATACGTACTCAACAAGCTAAACATCCCTTTTAAGCTCATCACACATGCGCAACTCGACACAAACACCATAACCCTATTGGCACCTATCATAATAAACACTACACCATTGGGTATGTACCCCAACACCGATTCTGCACCAAATATCGACTACAACCAACTAACCGACAAACATCTCCTATACGATTTGGTCTATAACCCTACCGAAACCAAATTCCTCAGATTAGGCGCACAACACGGAGCTACAACCCAAAACGGACTTGCAATGCTCCACAGCCAAGCCGATGCAGCCCTAAAAATATGGCTAAAATAACCACAGAAAAATACACACTCTCATTGTGTATTCAACTCTAAAAATTCCAAAATCTGAATATAGGATACAGCATACTGCAAGCAACCCTCACCTTACCCTGAAAAATACACACTCTCATTGTGTATCAAACTCTAAAAAAACAACAATAACTAACCATACTGATTAGGCTCTACAACCTAATTAGCCCAAACAAAAATAAGAACTATGAAAATCGAAATTATCAACAAATCTCGTCACGCACTCCCTCAATACAGCACACCACTATCTGCTGGCATGGACCTACGCGCAAATATCAACGAACCAATAACTCTCAAACCATTAGAACGCCGTCTAATCCCAACAGGACTCTACATTGCTCTACCTGAAGGCTTTGAAGCTCAAATTCGTCCTCGTTCAGGTCTTGCATACAAAAATGGTATCACCGTACTCAACACTCCTGGCACCATCGATGCAGACTATCGTGGCGAAATTGGCGTTATATTAGTGAATCTCAGTGCCGACGAATTCACTATCAACGATGGCGACCGCATCTGCCAAATGGTAATCGCACGCCACGAAACAGCAGAATTTATCGAAGTCGAAACTCTCTCTTCTACCGAACGTGGCGAAGGTGGCTTCGGTCATACTGGCAAAAAATAATAAGAGTAAATTCAAATATGTCATTATTAAGCCAAGATACATCGCAGATGTAACGAGGCGTATGTCAAAAAAAAATATGTTCTTATGTTATTCTTTCTCAAAAATATAAAAAGAACATTTCTCTCTCTATTGTGCATTGTACATTGTGCATTGTGCATTGACCTGTCGGCTCACGAAGAGTATGTCGATTCGATGTTTCGTACCCAAATCGCAGGAGAACAACTCACCGACTCCACTCTTGCCGACCGCCTCTACTACAACCTTTTCAAGGCTAAAGAATATCAAATAAAACAACAAAACAACGAAGCCTTAAATCTATTAGTTGCTAATATCCAACTCGATAGCATGGCTTCGCATCCCGAAATCTATGCCTCTTCGGCATACATGATACACCAAATTCTCTACTCTGCAAAACAATATAGCGAATCCTTCCATTTCATCCAACTTGCCTATCAACACAATCCCAATAACAACGTATATCTACAAAGTTTAGCTTGGATGGAATATGGATTTCAACAATATGGTTTGGCTATCAAACACTTCAAAGAACTCAACAAACGCCTACCCTACAACTCCGAGAACATCTATAGCCTCTGCCAAATATATATTCAAGACCAACAATACAAAAAAGCCCTAAAAGAACTCGAAAAATACCAATTCCTCGAAGGTCATTCAGTCCAAATACTCAATCAACGCGCCGAAATATACCTAAAAGCAGGTAAACCTCAAAACGCGGAAAAAGAGATTATTAACTACATAAAACAATACCCCGAAGACTACTTCGAGGCATCGTTCCTACTCGCTAATATCTACAAAATCAAAGGCGAAAACGAAAAAACACTGGCTATATACAACCAACTCAATCAAAAATACCCCGACAATGGCTCGGTGCTTCTCTCTTTAGCGCAATACTACAAAGATTCAGACGATGATTTATACGAAAAATATACAATCGATGCCATAAAATCTACCCTATTCAACGCCACAGATGCCACAAAAATTATCCGTCCAATCCTTTCGGGCTACGTGCAAAACGAAGATACAGCAAATATCTACCCAATACTCAGCATGTTAGAGAAAATATACCCTAACGAAACTCCTACTATCGAACTCAAAGCTGATGTATTCAAAGCCCTGAAAGACACAACTAACTGGCGCACTACACTATACGACCTACGCAAGATAAAAACTAAAGACGAATCGCTCGATTTCGAACTCGTAACTCTTGCCGAAAGCCTACAAGATAATCAAGAAATCAACAAACTCACCGAGGAAGGCTACAATAAGTACCAAAACGACAAATGGGCATACTACTACATAATCAGTCTCATAAAAAACGAAATGACCGATTCGCTCATAAGCAAAAGTATGACTATTTTGCCTAAAATAACAACTCCGAACATCAAAAGTCGTATCTACCAAATGGTTGGCGACACATATTCTAATCAAAATCAAGATTCGCTCGCTATGGCGATGTACGATAGTTGCCTTGTATATGACCCAAACAACTCCGGAGCTCTCAACAATGTAGCATACAACATCACCAAACAGCCTAATCCCGACCTCAAAAAAGCCGAAAAAATGGCTTCAAAAGCCCTCGAATTAGACCCCGAAAGCATCTATATACTTGACACTTATGCTTGGATTCTTTTCTTAAGAGGCGACAACTTCTTGTCAGAATTATATTTTGATAAACTGCTCCGAGTAGAGAAAGAACAAAACACTCAACCAAGCATCGAAACCCTCTACCATATCGGATGTCTATACATGAAAACCAACCGTATAGAACAGGCAAAAGAGATGTGGCGCAAAGCTTTAGACCTATACAATGCCAACCCCGATGACTTTGACGAAATAGATATAATAGAAACAATTCAAAACTTCTTCAAAGACAATGAAAACAAATAAAATTCTCATTATCATAACAATTATTGCAACTGTTCTTGCAGGTTGTAAAACTCAACAACGCAAACAAAAACCTGACAAAGATACAACACAACGCATTTCTATATGCGATTTAACTCAAAAATCATACAATGCGCAACCTAATTTCGCAACACTAAACATCTCTAAAATGTCAATGTCTGTGAACTATGGAGGCACACAATTCACGTTCAAATCGTCAATACGCATTATCTCTGACAGCATATTATCTATCAGCATACAACCAGCTCTCGGCATAGAAATGTTCCGCGCTGAATTCACTCCTTCAGGATTCGTTGTTTATGACAAACTAAATCGTCGCTACTCTGAAAATAGCTACGAATATATAAAGCTCAGTTGGGGGTTAAATGTTGATTACAAAGCCATTGAGGCTCTATTCTCACATCGCTTGTTTGTACCCCAAACAACTGACCCAACGGAAATATGCAAAGACTTCAAAATCGAACAACTTGCCGATACTACATCTATAGTAAGCAAAAGTCCTATTGGCAAATATACCCAACAATTCGATATTGACATGAACAACTATCGATTGACTATGAGCGGATTGCGCTATGACAACCAGCTCGTTACAGCTATCACATACAGCGCGCTAAAATCATTCGACAAAATACTATTCCCTGAAACAATCTATCTACAAACCACTATGACACAGACCGATGTTTCAGCTACATTTAGTGTCGAAAAAATGAAATTCAACGAGCCTATTACTATTTCAGCAATAAATACCTCTCGCTACAAAAAAGTAGGCTTCATGGACCTTCTCAAAAAATAAAATACTACTCTATTCCCAATGCAAAATATTACAATCAGACAAGCTACTATCAACGATGCGAAACTAATAGCATACGCTGTAGGAACTGCCATTGGCGAAGAGTCAGTGCAAGAGCATTGCGGAGCGAATTGGCTTGATAT
>JAFYMM010000228.1 GCA_017550055.1 Paludibacteraceae bacterium | reverse complement strand
CATTCCTCACTCCTCATTCCACATTCCTCACTCCTCACTCCTCATTCCACATTCCTCACTCCTCACTCCTCATTTCTCATTTTCAACTCCAATCTCACGACATTCTCCACATGGTGTGTATGTGGGAACATATCCACTGGTTGCACGGCGGTTACTTTGTATTTCACATCCAACAATTGCAAATCGCGTGCCTGAGTTGCAGGGTTACAGCTCACATACACAATGCGTTTAGGCTCTGCATTCAGTATCACGTTCACCACATCTTCGTGCATACCAGCGCGAGGAGGGTCTGTGATTATTACGTCTGGACGGCCGTACTCTTCGATGAATTTGTCGGTCAATATGTCTTTCATATCGCCAGCAAAGAACAACGTATTGTCGATGCCGTTGATGGCTGAGTTCACTTTTGCGTCCTCAATTGCTTCTGGCACATATTCTATACCAATCACTTGGCGAGCTTTTCTGCTCACGAAGTTTGCAATCGTACCCGTACCAGTGTATAGGTCATACACCAATTCATCGCCTGTCAATTCCGCAAAATTGCGTGCTACCTTATATAGTTCGTATGCCTGTTCCGAGTTTGTTTGGTAGAACGATTTCGGACCAATCTTGAATTTCAAGCCCTCCATCTCCTCGTATATTGCCTCTTCGCCTTTGAAGCATACAATCTCTTGGTCGGTGATTGTGTCGTTACATTTCGAATTAATCACGTATAGTAGGGCAGTGATTTGTGGGAACATGTCTGCCAAGTGTTGCAACAATTCCACTCTCGCAGTCTCATCTTCATAGAAGAACACCACCACCACCATCAATTCGCCAGTCGAAGTGGTGCGAATCATCAATGTGCGAAGGAATCCCTCTTGATTGCGCAAGTCGAAGAAAGTCAATCTCTTCTCTTGTGCGTAGCGACGTATTTCGTTGCGTATTTGGTTCGAAATGTCGTCTTGCAACCAACATTTATTTATGTCCAACACCTTGTCGAACATGCCAGGAATATGGAATCCCACACCATTCAACTCCTCTGGTTTATGCTCTTTTTGCATATCTTCCATTGTCAACCATTTGCGGTTCGAGAACGTATATTCCAATTTATTGCGATAGAAATAGGTATTTTCCGATCCTAAAATCGGTGTAATTTCAGGCAACTCCACATGTCCAAGACGAGTCAAGTTGTCAACCACCTGTTTTTGTTTATATCGTATTTGTTCGTCGTAAGGCAAAATTTGCCATTTACATCCACCGCAAGTGCCATAGTGTTCGCACATAGCCTCGCAGCGTTTTTCGCTGTACGAATGAAATTTAATTACACGCCCCTCCATGTAATTTTTTTTCTTTTTCACAATTTGCAAATCCACCACATCGCCTGGCACTGCATACTGTGTGAAAATCACCATATCATCCACCTTAGCCAAAGCCTTACCCTCAGCCGCAACATCAGTTATCGTAACTTCATAAAAAATAGGTAGTTGTTTCCCTTTTCTAGCCATATCTCGTTTAGTTTTTTTGTGCATATTATTACAATCTGCAAAGATAATAAAAAAAAGTCAAACCACCAACCCTCACTCTAAAAAACATAAATTTCCAATCTCTGTACTCTGTATATACCCTCCAAGATAGTGAACCGTAGGTGCAAGCAACCTGCACCGAAGAAATGTAGGGACGCACGGTTCGTGCGTCCGTTCTGTAGCCAATCAAAAATAATCCAAGAAAAATAAAACCTTAATTTTGCCCACAAATTTCACAAATAATAACAAAAAAATAATATCTAAAAGATTTGTAAAATTCGTGTAATTTGTGGGAAAAAGAAAATAATTGGGAGAAAAAATCGCGCAGCGATAAATATTCGTGATATTTGTTAAATTTGTGGGGAGATATTAATGATAGAGTTCCGTGAGAGGCAAAAAACATCCGTGAGAAATAAAACATCGCGCAGCGATAAAAAATCTGTGTAAATCAGCAGAGCAAAGTTTTAGGCAATGCCTAAACAAGCGAATCAAAAAAAAGAAAAGAAAAAATCTTTTCAATCTGTGTAATCTGTGGGAGAAAAAATTATAATTT
>JAFYMM010000035.1 GCA_017550055.1 Paludibacteraceae bacterium | reverse complement strand
CGAGCCATTTGCTCGAAACGTTTTTTCCACCAATCAAAATCAGTACGCTCTATCGCATCCCAATTATATGTTGGCAATTCCCAATTTTGTCCTTTAATGGCAAACATATCAGGTGGAGCACCTGCCGCCATATCCATATTGAATAATTCAGGCGAAACCCAAGTGTCAACTGAATTGCGATTTACGCCAATAGGAATATCTCCTTTCACCACAATACCATGTGCATGAGCATATTCTACTGCCTCACGCAATTGCAAATGCAATTGGTACTGACAATACCACCATTTCGCAATTTTGTCAAACCATGGGTGAGATGCATGTGTTAATTCATCTGCTTTTTTCTCTGAATATACCGCAAATTCATTCCACTCGCGATAGTCACAAGTACCACGTTGGTCACGAATACAACAATAAACAGAATATGGTTTCAACCAATATTCGTTGTCTTTAAAGAATTGCTTAAAGTCCTCTGACGCAAGGAATTTGTCTTTATTATGCTTGTATGCAGCCTCAATATAGCGAAGTTTAAAGTTCACTACATTCAAGAAGTCCATACGCTCTTCTGCATTATATATAGGTTGCAATCTCTTATATTCCTCTACAATAGCATCTTTTTTAGGCATCGCCAATTTCGACAAATCAAGGAACAACGGATTGAGCGCAAATGCCGAAATAGCTGCGTATGGCAACACGTCGGCCTCTGTGTGTGTTCCGATTGTGTCATTGAGTGGCAACACTTGAATCAATTTCAAACCTACTCTTTCTGCCCAATCTACCATCAATTTCAAGTCTGAAAAATCACCACATCCAAATGAATTCTTCGAACGCAACGAGAACACTGGAATACCAACACCTGCACCGTGCCATGTATTTGTGTCGAAACGTGCGAACGTATCGTTCACAATTACCATACGTTTACCTCCTGCTGGTGGCACTATACGGTCTTGTCCATATTCAAAACATTTAAAATATTTTCCTTCTGTGTTATATACTCCGTATTTATAGTGTACTTCGGCACTTATTTTGCTTAAATCTAAATCAATAGTCCACAAAGGATAATTTTTATTCGAGAGCAACAACGGATTGTCAACCGACCAATTACCCAACTCCTCGCAATTACCTATGATACACAATGCCTCGTTTTTACCAAGCAATGGCGCTTTTACACGGAGGGTGTGTGTATAATTTTTAGAATTATTACCTGCACATGGTGTATAGTTTTCTTTCAACAAAACATCTACAAATGGCGCAGTCATAAATGTGTTTTCAACTGCCGACACACTATTCCACGCATCAATCAACAACACTGTATCAACACCTGTTTTTGTCACTACTTTGCGAGCTTCGCCCCACTCTTTAGTTATCGTACCTTCATTATGATTTTTCAACACATACTGATACTCCAATTTCTTAGCTTTAGCTGCTGTTATATCAAGTTCTAACCACCACTCTTCGTCGTGCGAAAAGTTCATAGCCAATGCTTTCGATACATCTCCATCACCCAATTCTGGCACATTACCTACAACATAAAGTTGTTCGCCCCATTGAGTACGATAATTTATTCTAAAAAGTAATTTCATATAAATTAAAGTTTTAATGCAAGCAGCAAGCGATACACCTACTCCATTGCGTATTTATAATTTCAATTCAACTTGCGAAGTTACAATTTATTTTCGAATTTACCAAACTACAACAATAATAAAAAAAGAATATTTTTCAAAATATTTTCAACTAACGATTAAATTAAAATTTTATAAGCAGAGTTAAAATATTAAAATTTAACACTTATATATTACTAATAAATATTAAAATCGTTATTTTTGGTTAAAAATAACAATATCATATTAAACATTTCGTTATCTTTGCACGTCAAT
>JAFYMM010000227.1 GCA_017550055.1 Paludibacteraceae bacterium | reverse complement strand
TTGAGCAGTTTGCATGATATCCATAGCTTTACCTTCAGCAAAGCCTTCTTTGATATCGATGAGTACAACTTCGTTGGCAACTTCGTTTACAGCCAACACATTAGCACAAGTAGCACCTACGTTACCTGCGCCGACAACGGTTACTTTAGACATAGTTTTTCTAGATTTTAGAAGCGAGTAGTGGTGAAACTACAAGCTTTGTTTGTTATTAGATTTATTATTTGTTTTGTTTTTGTCTTCTTTACAAAAAGCAATCGCAAAGTTAGGTAATAAAATTGATATGGCGAAATTTTTAATAATAAATTTTCTAAAAAGTTGCACATTCGCAAACTTATTAGTAATTTTGCAGAAAATACGATGGGAAATGGTCGGCGGCCGACTGTCAATGGTCGATAGTTGGTAATGCTGTTAGGTATTAATTATTAATCTGTAAATAATCTTAATTTTTAATAAATATGAATAAGAAAAATGTAATTATTGCTTTTGTGCTTTTGCTACTTGTGGCAAGTGGTGTTATTTTCTACCTTTTACGTTCGTTGTCGACTACACAGACGGAGATGGAGGAGATGGTGGAAATGATGAATTATGAAAAGGAGCAACTTGAGAATGAATATGCTGATGTGGCTCTTGAGATTGAGGGTATGTCTATAAAGGTGAATAACGACTCGTTGTTGCACCAATTGGATAGAGAACAGAAGCGTGTGCAGTTGTTGTTGGAGGAGTTGCGTACGGTGAAGGCTACGAATGCGCGTCGTATTGCAGAATTGAAGGAGGAATTGTCGACAGTGCGTAAGGTGTTAGTGTCGTATGTGCGTCAGGTGGATTCGCTTACGGCAGTGAATACTAAATTGGAGGCAGAAAATCGTCAAGTGCAACAACGCTATGAGGCAGCAACGGAAGAGGTGAAGGTGTTGTCGGAAGAGCGTGAGCGTTTGGTGGAAAAAGTTACTATTGCATCGCAATTGGAAGCAACAGCGGTGACTGTAGAGTTGCAAAACGAACGTGGACGTAAAACGAAATCGGTGCGTAAATTGGCTATCATTAAGGTGGATTATACAATTGCAAAAAATAATACTGCCGAGGTGGGAAATAAGACTATCTATATGCGTATAACTACGCCAGATGATATGGTGTTGCAAAAACAGGCGACAGATTTGTTTGACTTTGAAGGCTCGAAAATCGCTTTTTCGGCACGTAAGAGCTTTGAATATACAGGCGAGGAATTTAGTGACGCGATTTATTATACCGTTACAGAAACACTTTGGGAGGGTGATTATCGTGTAGATTTATTTGCGGATGGTCATCTTATCGGACAACAATATTTTAATCTTTCGAAATAGATTTGTTTTGCCTATATATAAGGTATAGTATTTATGAGCGTGGTCGGAATTATGTCGATCACGCTTTTTTATTGTTTTTTTTTGAGTCGAGATGATTATTTTTAGGAGAAAAGTTAGTTTTTTGTATGAGGAATGTAGTTTTTTCTCTCTTTTTAGGGAAAAAAGTAGTGAATTTAGGCTAAAAAAAGAGCCGAAAAATAGCTCTAAAAAGTTGAAAAAACACGGAATTTTCTAAAAACGCGAAAAAATGACCTCGTTTGATAGCTGAAATTCGACTAAAATATGCCTAAAAAGCATGAAAAATAGGCTTTGTATAGAGAAAAAATGATAAAAATTAAAAATTATTTCATTGATAATCAGTAAAAAGAAAAATTTTTTAAAAAAAAGTTGCAAAAATATTTGCGTAACTCAGAAATATGCGCTATCTTTGCATCGCAATTGAGAGGGAAAACAACTCTTACTGCTAATGGCCCATTCGTCTATCGGTTAGGACGCAAGATTTTCATTCTTGAAAGAGCGGTTCGATTCCGCTATGGGCTACTTTTTTTTATGTATAATATTAAACAAAATTTCTCATAATATAATGGCAAATCATAAATCATCAATCAAAAGAATTCGTCAAACAGAAAGACGTCGTTTGCACAACAAATTCTACGCTAAAGTAACTCGTAGTGCTGTTCGTAAATTGCGCGCAACATCTGAGAAAGATGCAGCAGCAGCAATGCTTCCTAAAGTAGCTTCTATGCTTGATAAACTTGCAAAACGCAACATTATCCACAAAAACAAAGCTAACAACTTGAAATCAAAATTGGCTCTTCACGTAAACAAACTTGCTTAATAAGTTGGAAGAATCAAGCAAAATATACAAGCTCTTTTCTGTATCTTGCAGATGAGAGCTTTTTTGTTTTTGAGAGCTGGGAGTGTGTGGTATATGGGGGATTCTTTTTAATAGGTAGTCGGTAATATGGAAAATAAGGCAATAAAAGATTGGAATGAAGAGGAGCGACCTCGTGAGAAGCTTAAATTGCATGGCGAGGAGACGCTTACGGATGCAGAATTGCTTGCGATAATGCTTGGGACGGGAACGAAAGAGAAGAATGTTGTAGAGTTGTCGAAAGAGATTCTTGATTCGGTAGGTGGAGACCTTAATCAGTTGGCTCGACTTTCGCTATATGATTTTCAGACTCGATTTAAGGGTATTGGAGAGGCGAAGGCGATGCATTTGCTCGCTACGCTCGAATTTGGGCGTCGTAGGAATGCTACTTTGGCAGGCGATTTTATTCGTACGTCGTTGGATGTGGTGAATATTATGCATCCTAAGATTAGCGATATGCCCGTTGAGGAGTTTTGGATTATATTGCTTAATAGGAAGAATAAGGTGATTGCGTATGAATGCGTGGCTCGAGGAGGAGTGTCGGCAGTGATGGTAGATATGCGTATATTGCTGAAACCTGCTATTACGCGTCTTGCTTCAGGGATTGTGCTTTGTCATAATCACCCTTCAGGGTCGATTCAACCAAGCGCAGAGGATAGAAAACTCACAAAACGTGTAGCCTCGGCAGTTGAATTGCTTGATATAAAATTGGTCGATCATGTGATTATAACTTCAGATCGTTCGCAATTTTATAGTTTTTCGGACCAGGGGGAGCTGTAGATTTATTAATTATTAAA
Organism: Paludibacteraceae bacterium; assembly: GCA_017550055.1. Classification (GTDB taxonomy): domain Bacteria; phylum Bacteroidota; class Bacteroidia; order Bacteroidales; family Paludibacteraceae; genus Aphodosoma. Next base: position 3,217 of record JAFYMM010000227.1, on the reverse strand, counting down.
CATTATATATTATGCAACAAGAATCACAATTAAATGCACATAATAAGGCTGAATTTCCGCCTATGCATACTGCTGAACATATTTTGAATGGCACGATGGTAAAGATGTTTGGCTGTCCACGTTCGAGAAATGCGCATATTGAGCGCAAAAAGAGTAAGGCTGACTATGAATTGGCGCAGGCACCTACAGAAGAGCAGGTGCGTGAGATAGAGAATAGAGTGAATGAGCAGATTGCTCGCAATCTTGATGTGACTATTGAGTTTATGACACGTGAGCAGGCAGCGGAATTGGTGGATTTGTCGAAATTGCCTGCAGATGCGTCAGAAACGCTTCGTATTGTGCGTGTGGGTGATTATGACAACTGTGCTTGTATAGGTGCACATGTGAAGAATACGGGCGAAATAGGCACGTTCCGCATCTTGACGCATGACTTTGCTGATGGGCGTTGGCGTATGCGCTTTAAGCTTGAGAATTGTCCGTATGTGGAGGAGTGATTGCTTGTATGTGATATTTATAAAAAAAGAGTTGTATTATTTGATGCAACTCTTTTTTGTTTGGCATAGCTTTTGCAATATATTAGGCGTAAGGCTTTACAAACAAAATATAATAAAAACAATCTTATTATTAAGGAGAAAAAACATGACAACTTTAGTTAGAAAAAATCAAGGATGGTTACCGTCGGTATTTAATGATTTATTTGAGCATCCATTGTTTGTTCAACGTATGCCAGTCAATACGCCAGCGATTAATGTGAAAGAGACAAAAGAGGAGTATGTGGTGGAAGTTGCTGCGCCGGGTATGACGAAAGAGGATTTTGATGTGCGTATTGATGAGGGAGATTATCTTGTTATTACTTTGGAAAAACGCGAAGAGCGAGAAGAGAAGAAACCAAAAGAAGAGTGCGGGTGTGAAGAAAAGGATAAAGAGTGTAAGAAAGAAGAGTGTTATTTGCGCCGTGAGTTTTCATTCTCGAAATTTCAACAAGCAATGATTTTGCCTGATAATGTTGATAAAGACAAGATTAGAGCGAAGGTGAAACATGGAGTGCTAAAAATTGAATTGCCTAAACTTACGGGAGAGCATACGAAAAAGTTGCATCGAACAATCGAAGTTTTGTAATAAAGAAGCCCTCGTGAAGGGAAAGTTTCATAAGTTTTAGTTAGTTAAATAGTGTATTGGGGGCACCGATTTTTGCGAAAAAGTCGGTGCTTTTTATATTGTTATTTTTAGACCATCGTAAGATAGATGTATGTTATTAGGGAGTATGGATTCAATATTGGAGTGTAGGCCTAAATGGTGTGAGAAGTGGATGAGGTAGGTTTGCTTGGCGTTGATGCGTTGGGCATTGGTGATTGCTTCGTCGAGAGATTGGTGAGATGGGTGTTTCTCTTGACGGAGTGCGCTCATGATGAGTAGGTCGAGATTTTGGAGTTTGGTGTATTCGCTTTCGGGAATGGTGCTTACGTCGGTGAGGTATGCCATGTTGCCTATGCGGTAGCCTGCAATGGGTAGTTTGCCGTGTAGGACGCGTATAGGGATGATTTCTGTGTTGTTGATTAGGAAAGGGGTATTGATGTCTATTTCGTTCATTATGATGCGAGGTACGCCTGGGTAGAGTGATTCGCCGAAGCAGTAGGGGATGCGTGTGCGAATGGCTGTGGCTACGTTGGATTCGGCATAGATGTTTATATCGCCGAAGCGACAGAATGGGCGTAGATCGTCGATGCCAGAGACATGGTCGTAGTGCTCGTGCGAAAGGAGGATGCCGTCGATTTTGCCGAATGGGATATGCGACATTTGTTGACGGAAGTCGGGTCCGCAGTCGAGGAGGATGCGGTTGTTGTTGGTTTCTACTAATACGGATGTGCGTAGGCGAGAGTCGCGAGGGTCGGAGCTTGTGCATACTGGGCATGTGCAGCCAGTTTCGGGTACTCCGGTTGATGTGCCTGTGCCGAGGAAGGTTATTTTCATATTTTTTGTGGTTGAATACACAATGAGAGTGTGTGTCTGTTTTCTACGGAGCAGTTTGCTTGAAGGTTACTGCGGGTTAGGGTGCGGTTTTGGTTTTGAATACACACTGTGAGTGTGTGTTGTTTGGTTATAAAAAGAGCCTTTCGGTCCGAAGATGAAAGGCTCTTTATTGTTTTACTAACCGAGGGATTAGTTGTTTTTAGCTTTAGCAACGATAGCTTTGAAAGCTTCTGGGTGGTTCATTGCGAGGTCAGCAAGAACTTTGCGGTTCATAGCGATACCAGCTTTGTGCAATGCGCCCATAAGTTGTGAATAAGACATACCTTCGAGGCGAGCAGCAGCGTTGATACGTTGAATCCACAATGCGCGGAAGTTGCGTTTTTTGTTTTTGCGGTCACGGTAAGCATATTGCAAACCTTTTTCCCAAGTGTTTTTTGCTACTGTCCATACGTTACGGCGAGCACCAAAATAACCGCGAGTAAGTTTAAGAATTCTTTTACGTTTAGCTCTAGAAGCTACGTGATTTACTGATCTTGGCATAGTTTTAAAAATTTTTGAATGACAGCGTTCCTTTTGGAAACTTCGAGCTGATGCATTCGGTTAATCACTAAATAGAAAAATTTGTAAATACGGTTAATTAAGTTTTTATCTCAAACCGAGAAGAGATTTAACGTTGTTTTGGTCAACAGCTGCAACAACACCTGTGTGAGTCAAGTTACGTTTTTGTTTCAATGTCTTTTTAGTCAAGATGTGACTTTTGAACGCGTGTTTACGTTTGATTTTTCCTGTTCCGGTAAGAGCGAATCTTTTTTTGGCACCGGAATTAGTCTTAATTTTTGGCATTTGTTTATAAAATTTAATTATTAAATAAACGGGGATTTTCCCCTTATGTTATTTTTTGTTTGATTTAGGCGAGAGCATGATAATCATACGTTTGCCTTCGAGAGTTGGCATTGAGTCAACTTTTGCAATTTCTTCGAGGTCATTTGCGAGACGGAGCAAAAGAACTTCGCCTTGTTCTTTGAAGAGGATAGAACGACCTTTGAAGAATACGTATGCTTTAACTTTGCAACCTTCTTTGATGAACTCTTCAGCGTGTTTGAGCTTGAAGTTGTAGTCGTGGTCGTCGGTTTGAGGACCGAAACGTATCTCTTTGACTACCATTTTCACAGCTTTTGCTTTAAGCTCTTTTTCGCGTTTCTTTTGTTGATACAAGAATTTTTGATAATCAACAATTCGACAAACT
>JAFYMM010000034.1 GCA_017550055.1 Paludibacteraceae bacterium | reverse complement strand
CTTTCTCATTCAAACTTTTCAATATAAATCGCTTGTTCTTTGCATTTAATTCTGGTGGTATAAGTCTAAAAATTTCTTCGATATACAATTTATTGGTTCGGTCATATTGTGCGATATCTCGCTTATACAAACGTATTATATCTTGTTGAATAGCAACTACTTCCTGCAAATTATTCGTTTGCAAATAAGCCTCCACCGCCGCTGGCATGCCACCAACAACAAGATACAAACGAAACAACTCCATCATTTTATTATGCACCACATCATCAACACTAACCCTATCATCCCATGCCTTATGCAACGAGTCAACAACTTGACGAGAAACCCCTACTGCACCTATGAACTCTTCGAAATCAAGCGGATACATATCCTTAACCCCCATATAACCCACTGGCTCTGAACGCAAATCTTTTAATTCCACCCCCAACAACGAACCACTAAGAATATAACGATAAGATCCTTCATCAACAAGAAATTTCATTGCTGTCACAATCTCTGGACACAACTGAACTTCATCAAAAAAAACTAAAGTTTTTCCCTTAATCAATGGTTTTGTTACATACGACGACAATCGCAATAATAAATCTTTCACTCCTTTTGCTCCCTTAAATATACCTACTGCATCTGGCATATCCACAAAGTTGATTTCAATAAAAGATTCAAACTGCTCACCGAATTTACGAATCGAATAAGTTTTACCTATTTGACGAGCTCCTGTCACTAATAAAGCATTATGCGTTGTTGCATAATACTGCTCTATAAATCTATCTATTTTTCGTTTTATCATATCCTTTTTACACTTTTCTAAGGTATTTTAGCCATATTTTTTACACTTTTCCAAGATGTTTTCAGGTCTATTTTTACATTTTTCCAAGGTTTGCTAAAAATAAACACAAAACAACACCTTTGCTCTATGATATTTAATTCGTTTACTATCAACACATTAATCCGCAAAAAAACAATCAACATTCACACCATCATCTAATGCAAAGTTAAATCTTTTTTTCAATATAACAAAATATAGACGAAAAAGATTACAATCCCTACCTTCACCCTAACCTCAAGCAACCCTCAAGCAACCCTCATCGAAGAAGACTGACACATTCTATCCCCCTCCCCACTAATTTTTTGGTAATTTTTTCGAAATAACTATTGCATTTCGCCGATTTTTTTTGTATATTTGTAAATCAAAAATTCAACAAAAAAATCATTCTAAATTACTATGGGAAAATACAAATCAAAAATGACAAAGCGCGAATTTGCCTTACATGCAGGCATCTCATCGCGCACCCTTGCCCGTCGTTGCCAACGCCATCGCGAAGCACTCGCCATAGTTGGATGTCAGCCTTACGACCAATATCTCAACTCACTCGCCCTCATCTACCTCTGTACGCAATATGACATCCCTCGCCCAGCGTGCATAGCAAACACCACTCTCGAATTGATATATTCAAAAAATGATGACAAACAACCCTCGCATCTTCCCGTTATCGACAAAAATTGCAATCCATAAGACAAAAAAAGAGACGCAACGTATTGCATCTCTACTATATCTATCGCACCAAAAAACTCTTTATTCCATATAAAGGAACATTTGTCAACCACGATTCTTCACGATATGCAGACATTGACACTCGCAACGATATTGGTATTTTATATTTTTCTGCTGTCATTTTTAATGATTTTGCTCTCAAATTCATCTCTGCTTTAACTTCTACTGGAAGTGCTCTATCGGCATAATGCACTACAAAATCAACCTCTAAATCAGAATCGCCATCCGACGAAAAATAATAAATCGGCATATTCTTTATTACCCTCATCTGCTGCAATACATACAACTCTGTGAAAGCTCCTTTATATT
>JAFYMM010000226.1 GCA_017550055.1 Paludibacteraceae bacterium | reverse complement strand
GCCATGGATAGCGTGACCAAACTCGTGGAGGAATGTTTCAACTTCGTCGAATGTGAGAAGAGCAGGAGTGCTTTCTGTTGCGCGTGTGAAGTTCATTACGATAGTGATGTGTGGACGAGAGTCTGTGCCATCAGCATTGCGCCATTGACCTTTGTACTCTGTCATCCATGCACCTGCACGTTTACCTGCACGTGGGTGGAAGTCAGTATAAAGAACTGCTACGTAGTTACCATTTTCGTCAGTTACTTCGTAAGCATCTACTTCAGAGTGATATACAGGGATATCAGTGTTTTTAGTGAAGTTGAGACCATAGAGTTTTGTAGCCAAACCGAATACGCCAGCTTTTACGCTTTCGAGTTCGAAATAAGGTTTTGTCATTTCGTCGTTAACATCGAATTTTGCAGTTTGGAGTTTTTCAGCATAGTAGCTCCAGTCCCAAGGCATGAGTTCGAAATCAGCACCTTGTGATTTTGCAAATTCTTGCATTTCTTTTACTTCTGCTTGAGTTGCAGGTGTATATGCTTCGATGAGGGCATTGAGAAGGTTTTCTACGTTCTCAGTTTTTTCAGCCATACGGTTGCGGAGAGCATATTCAGCGTATGTTTTGCAACCGAAGAGGTTAGCGATAGCGAGGCGAGTGTTGATGATTTCTTTGATGTTTTCAACGTTAGAGAATTCGCCATCAAGACATTGAGTGCTGAATGCACGCCAGATTTCTTCGCGAAGAGCGCGATTGTCGGCATAAGTGAGAAGTGGAGAATAGCAAGTAGCTTTGAGGTCGAGCAACCAACCTTCTTGACCAGCAGCTTTAGCGTTGGCAGCAGTCATTTCCATGAAATAAGCAGGCATACCAGCGAGTTCAGCTTCGTCAGTTACGAGGCGGCTATAAGCGTTAGTAGCTTTCAAAGAGTTTTGTTTGAAGCGCATAGAAGCAAGGCTGAGTTTTTCAGAGAGTTGTTTGTAAGTCTCTTTGTCTTCAGCAGAGAGGTTTGCACCATTGTCGGCAAAGCCTTTGAAAGTGTTTTCGAGCAACATAGTTTCTTCAGTGTTGAGGCCGAGAGTTTCGCGAACTTCATAGACAGCTTTAACGCGTTCGAAGAGTTGTTCGTTGAGGTTGATTTCGTTAGAGTGAGCTTCGATGAGAGGCATAACCTCCATCATGATTTGAGCCATTTCGTCGTTAGATTCAGCACCATCGAGGGCGAAGAATACAGAAGCAACATGGTTGAAGAGAGCGCCTGAGCGTTCGAGAGCAACGATAGTGTTTTCGAAAGTAGGAGCCTCTGGGTTGTTGATGATAGCTTCGATTTCAGCTTTGTGGTCAGCCATAGCTTTGTCGAAAGCAGGTTTGAAGTGTTCGTTCTTCAATTGGTCGAAACGGAAAGTTCCGTGAGGAGCAGTAGATTCTACGAAGAATGGGTTTTGCTCAGCTTTTTTGCAACACATTGTGAGTGTCAAAATTAAAGTTAATAAAATACTTACTTTTTTCATAATTATTTGAATTTAGTTAGTTGTTATTTGCGATTGTCCATCTCTTCAGCAGTTTTCACGCGGAAGCGTTCAGGATTAGGGCGAACAAACTCTCTATCGATATATTCAGAAGAGTAGCCAGGACGAGTTACTTTGTTTGGAATACGTTTGTGGTTGCCATCGAAATCGCCATTTTTCTCACCTTTGATAGCATCGTCGAGGTATTTAACCATTAGGTATTCGCCTAATTTACGCCATGTGTTGATAGCTTTTTCAGCTTCACCTTTGCTAAATTGAGTGAGGAAAGTGCTAACTTCTTGGTTTTTGCCTTCGCTAACGAGTTGAATTACATATTCGTCAGCTTCTTTTGTGTCATTGAAGAATTCGTTTTCGAGTTTATCTTGACGCATTTTTACTTCAGGGTAGAGCATAGAATAGCGAGGATATACCATTTGTGCCACCCAGTTGTTAATCCAAAATGCTGAAGTCCAAGAGAAATCGAGGATTGAGCCATTTTTATCGCTCATTGATTCAGGAATTTCAGTGATGCAAGAGTAGATAGGCACATATACGTTGCAAGTTGCATCGTCGAGACCAAACCAAAGGATACCACCAGCTTCGGCAGGAACAAAGTCGCGCATTTGAGCGATGAAAGAGAAGCCAGTTTGTTGTGTTGCAACTGGGCGTTCGTGGAAGTATTCTCTGCCTTTGTGTTTGTAGATGAGCGGAGTCATACGATATACAGAATTGAAATTGCCAGCACCAGCACCTACCGACATGTCGAGAGGAGTGCCTTCGTAGTGGTCGCGCATAGCATCTTGGAGGTCTTTAACCGAAAGTTTGTTTTCAGGCACAATCCAAAGAGGCATACGTTCTTTAGTGTCGCACATGATGTATGAGAGGTATTTGTCCATTGTTTTGTCGTGGCGACGGAAGAATGACCATACGCGAGCTTCGCAAGCACGAACACCACTGAAATCGAGAGGATTGTAAACATCAGAGAAGCTGAATTCAGCATCAGTTCCGTTGTAGTAGCCTTTTTCGCGAGCAAATTTAATTACATCGTGAGCATATACAGTAGTAACCTCAGGGTTATAGATTTTTTTGAGGTTTTTGCTTGAAATAGTAGTTTTGTCTTTGCGATTTTCAAGAGGGAAAGTTGTGATACGAGCTTGGTTGGCATGACCAGAAATGCAGTTGTCAGGAATGCGACGAGCTACCCATACAAAACCTTTTGAACCCGGACCTTTGCCGATGAGTTCCATAATCCATGCTTCGTTAGGGTCAACGATAGAGAACGACTCGCCTGTTGAGTAATAGCCATATTCGTTTACGAGATTGACGATAGTAACAATAGCCTCACGAGCAGTTTTTGCACGTTGAAGAGTTACGTAGATAAGGCTACCATAGTCCATGATACCTGTAGTGTCTTGGAGCTCAGTGAGACCAGTCCATGTTGTTTCGCCAATAGTGAGCTGGTGCTCGTTCATATTACCAACAACATTGTATGTTTGGCTAACTTGTTTGATTTTACCACGATATTCGCCAGAGTCCCATTCGTAGATGTCGAGCATAGCACCTTCAGGATAGGTAGCAGCAGGGTAGTGATACAATGAGCCATAGAGCCAATAAGAGTCGGCAGCATAAGTTACCATAGTAGAGCCATCTACTGATGCACCTTTGGCAACAATGAAGTTAGTACACGCATTAGTGATACCAAATGTAGCCAAAATTAAGGCTACCGCTAATGTGATTCTTTTTTTCATAGTTTAGTATAATTTAATAGTTTATTGATTGTTAATTTTGTAGTTTTGCCGAACGATTCGAACTTATAAAATTTATGTAGAAAATAATTATGAATTATGAATTAAAATGGGTATCCCACAGCAAAATGCAAGGCAAAGTCGTTTTTCCATGTGAGCTCGGTGCGCCAACGTTCGCTTTTTACAGGGTAGCCAGGGTCATATAGTTTTATTCCCATATCTACGCGAATAATGAAAAAGTCGAAGTCGAGGCGAAGTCCAGTGCCATAGTTACAAGCTATTTGTTTATAAAATTCATTCCAACGAAAAACACCTGTAGGCTGTTCAGTATAATTGCGGATAGTCCAAATATTGCCAGCATCAAGAAATACGGCAGCTTCTAATTTCCAAATAAGGCGGAAGCGGGCTTCGAGGTTTAAGTCTAATTTGATATCGCCCGATTGTTTCATAAAATCAATACTGCCTGAATTATTGTAGAAATTGCCAGGTCCTAGTCGTCGAGCCGACCAACCACGCATGCTATTAGCTCCTCCGCTATAATAGCGTTCTTCGAAAGGAAGAATAGAAGCATTGCCATACGGAACACCAACGCCAAGCCCAGTGTGGAAAACCAATCGAGATTTGTCTGTTAGATACCAATTATATGCAAAATCAACGTCGGTTTTAGCAAATTGAGAGTATTGAATATTGAATATTTTATATACTCCATCTTCGTTTTTCTCTTGTTTAGTGAGGGTACTTATGCCATAAAGTAGGTTACCCGCTGTGCGCACATTAGCTCGGAAAGTATAAAAACTACTTGTGTTAAAGGTCATATTACGTCGGTTCGACATATTAACACCTAAACCCCAGCGCATAATGAAATGGTCTTCGTAGCTGAAACGAATACTTGAAGTAGGTTTCATATATTTATCCTTAAATGCATCAGTCATATAAGGCAAGTATATGTAACTCAAGTCGAGCAGATTGAATGTGAAATTGGTTCTGCGCCAACGCCAATTGTATTTTATACCAGCACCAGCAATATTGCGTTGATATTCTGGTCGTTGTTGAAAGTTTATTGAAGTAGCAATTTCTGTACTACCTATTGCTCTGCGTTTGAAATTATCGGTCATTGGCATAAGCAATGTCGGAAAAGTTAGAGAAACTTCGCCTCCGATATCCCATGCCGATTGATATTCAGATAAAGAACCAATAGCTTCATAACCCCCATTAATATTGATATTTAATATTTCGGAGCCGTGAAAAATATTATTATTTTTATAGCCAATTGCAGCTCCAATACCAAGGTCGCCTCCTGAATATGTTCCCTCTATTTCGGCAGATATGGTGTGAGGTTTATTTTGAGTGATTACAATTTGCGCATCTAATTTATTGTTGCTATTTTCAGTAAAAGAAATATTGACATATTTCGCTGCATTCAAGGAGTTGAGGCGAGAATATGTGCGGTCAACAATAAAGTCAGAATAATATCTATTAGGTTGAATTGATACTTTGTTTATCAAAGCTTTTGGTCTGAATGCTTTGTTTTTTTTATTGTAGATAACTTTTATGTTGTCTTGATAGACAGTATCTAATTCTATATTGTTACTTAACAAATCATTGTCTTTTAGTGCCAAAATAGTAACATTTTCAATCTCTTTTTTAGTGAAAATGATTTGTAAAGCGGAGTCATTGTCGAGATATTGTGGTTGAATTGATAATTCGGCATCAATTTCATTGGTATTTAATGCGCTATCAACGTAGAAAAACAATAGCTCTTTACGGAAATTATAGTATCCTTGATTGCGTAAAATTTTAGCTACTTGCTCTCGTTCTTCATTAAGACGGTCAACATCAAATAAATTTCCCGATTTGATAAGTGGTTTCTCTCTTTGATTAATAGTTTTTAGTGCTGTTGAATCGGGTATGGTTATAAAATAGTTTCTTAATCGATAAGGTTCTTTTTCTGTTATGGTATATGTAACTTTTGCATGTCTTTTTTTTTCATTATTTGTCACTTTCGAAGAAACTTCGGCATTAAGATACCCCTTGTTGAAGATAACTTTTTGTAATTCGTCGCATCCATAGATAGTTTTTAGTGAGTCATAAATGACTGGAGGTTCGCCTATTCGACGTAACCAACGATTGCCCCATTTAGTTGAATCTTCTCCAGATGCGTTATAAAATCCTAATTTAAGAGGCCAAAAGCCTAGAATCGTATTGTTGGGTGTTTGGCGTAAATAACTTTTTAGTTCTTCGTTATTTACATCTGGAATAGCGGCTTTTATTTTTACACTCTTCAATAAATATTGATCTTCAGGTACATATTTAGTCATACTGCAACTACTAAATATAGGCAATATTATGAGAGAAAATATGTAGTAAAAGATTCTTTTTAAATTCATTGAAAAATATTGTTTTGGACAATACACAATTATTTGCAAAGATAGTAAAAAATATTGAAAAAATAACTATCTTTGCATATCGTTTTTACTTTATATTTATTATGGCTTTATCAAAAAATAAAATTAAGTATTTTAATTCTCTAAATTTGAAAAAAAATAGAGATAATGAACAGGTTTTTATTGCAGAAGGAGTTAAATTAGTGGGTGATTTGTTGCCTTATTTTAAGGCAAAATATGTAGTTGCTACAGCTGAATGGTTGTCAATTAATAAGCCTATTGCAGATGAAATTATTGAGATTGAGAGTTTAGATGAAATGAAAAAGATTACATTGCTATCTTCTCCATCGCCTGTATTTGTAGTATTTTATCGTTCGCAATATGAATTTAATATAGATGAATTATTAGGGAATAAGGAGTTAATTCTTGCTTTAGATGCAGTGCAAGATCCAGGTAATTTGGGAACTATAATTCGTATTGCAGATTGGTTTGGTATAAGAAACATTATTTGTTCGCAGGGAACAGTTGATGTTTATAATACAAAAACTATACAATCGACTATGGGTGCGTTGGCAAGAGTTCGTATTCATTATGTAAATTTGAATGATGTTTTAGGTGTTTGTAGTAGGAATGGTTATCCTATTTATGGAACTTTTCTTGATGGAAATTCAATATATGATGCCGAATTGACGAATTATGGTATTATTGTTATGGGAAATGAGGGGAATGGAATATCGGGTGATGTAGAAAAAATGATTTCTGATAAGTTGCTTATTCCGAGTTATCCTGTTGGCGAGTTGACAAGTGAATCTTTGAATGTAGCAGTAGCTACTGCGATAGTTTGCAGTGAGTTTAGAAGAAGGTAGTGGGGGAGAGGAGTGTGATGTAATATTACTCATATTCATCAATTGAATAGAAAATATAGTACGACATTTGAATTTAGAATATAAAAAACTGGACTAAAATATGAATTTTGGTCCAGTTTTTTTATTGTGTAATAACAAAACAAGAGCGCATAAATATGCGCTCTTGTTTTATATATTGCCTATTAATAACTCCACAAATCTTGTTCGAAGTTCAATATTTCATTTTCGATACGATCTTGTTCTTGTTTTAGATATACAGGATCTTTTGAAATGTCTTCGAGTTGGCGATTTTGCATATCGTAGTCTTTAACAATGTAGCCATAGAACTGACGAGTAGTGAAGAATTCATCAAAATTAACGAGAGGAGTAATATTGCGACCTGTCATTTTTACAAATTCTTCTTGGAGGAATGGACGAAGTTTTTCGTAAGGTATCCAGAACAATGGGTCAGAAGTTCCGATTGCACCATTTTCACCATTTTCTAAGTGATATCTTTGATCGAAGAATGGAGCAATTGCAATAATTTTATTGTGGAACGTTGATGTAGTCTTGTTGAAATACCAAACTTCTTGTACATAATATTTGATAACACCAGGTGTAACATAATTTATAATTTTATAAATATCATCACCTGTAAATTCCAACATTACCTCATTTTTGAAGAAGTCAAAGTCTTCATATTTCTTTTTGAATTCTTCTTTAAATTGAGGAACGTCTGGACCTCCTAAATTTGGGTCTACATAAACTGCCAAATTCTCTTTGTAGAGATTGTATAATATTATAGCAAACAGATTCTTTTGTGTTGTTTCATCCATTTCATTACCCTCACTTGCATCAGGATAATAAAGAGGACGATTCACTTGCTCGCGTAGGTCAACAACGCGCGTAACAATTTTACGCCAAACAACTTCATCAATTAAAGGATTAATTGTAATAAGTTTAGCATTAACTTCTTCAGGAGTGTTAATTACACGAGTAAAGCTACCATTGCTATCAAATAATACTTCTGTACTATCAGGAATTTCTTTTTGTGCGTTAATTATAGCACAAAATGTAAAAGTAGCAATAAGTGTTGTAAAGAATCTGTAATGTTTCATATTGTGTTTAATTTTTTATTAAGGCATAGGAACTGAACCCATTGTGAGTGTACCTGATTTTGCGGTTTTAGCACCTTTCATCTCATATTTAATCTGTTCAATCAAGAATTCTTGTTTTGGTTTAAGATTTTTGAGACGTTCAATTTGTCTGTCAGAGAATTTTCCTCCACTAACTTTGATAGGGTCGAAACCAGCACCTCTTGGGATTTTGATAGTAAATTCAGTCACAACGAAATCTGCATTAAGCATACCATCTTCGTATTCAGCGATAATAGTAGCATCTAGCAAATCTTGTCTTTTCAAACGACCTGCTGTTTCCATTGTAGGACTCCATCTTTCACCATTAGGCAATTTCAAGAAAGCAGAAGGAGAAGGCACTGGACGTACGCGGAATTCTTTTTGTCCGATAGTACGTGTTTTACCATCAATATCAGCAGAAACTAAAATTGTGATTTTATCTTTTGCTGTAGGTTTACAGATGTATTGGTTACCAGATTTAGTCATTGTAGCACCATTTGCAGATACGCGAAGTTGGCTATCAGCAAGACCTGGAACAGAGATTTCCATTTTGTTGTCATATCCACGATAAACAACGTTCATGTCGACGTTGGCAACAGTAGCCGCAGGAGCAGAAACCATATATTGATCTTCGAACTCATAAGTTTGAGTTGCACCATATTGGTCAATCATTTCGAGACGACCTCTAATTGGGAATGTTCCAATTTGATTACATGGGATATCAATGATTTCGCTTTCCAATTGATTATCTCCAAGATAGTAGATAGGAGCTTTTGTTGTATCCACAGCCATCAATGCGATTTCAGCATGATATCTACCTCCTTGCATTACATTTTTAGAATCAGGGATTAGACGTGCTTGAATTTTATTTACACGGAAGTCACCTGCGTCTTGTTGTTGGATGAAATATTGGATAAGCTCGGCTTCTGTGCTACGTACATCACTTTGGTATTTTGACAACATTGTAACAACGGCAACCGCAGGCATGTGTGCAAATGTATTATCTACCCATTCAACTGCAGGTTCATCTGGTTTTTTCTTAACAGGTTCAGTGTTGAACATTGCGTCGTAGATTTGTGTACGGAGAGTATCATTTCCAAACATTTCTTCTACGAAGATACGATAGTTGTCAATTGCTTGTTTTAACTCGTTACCACGATTTTTAGTAGTTCCTACTTCAGCATATTCTCCAGCAACGTTGGTATTGTCTCTTTTTTGTATTATATTACCTTCTGGATCTGCTGTTTTTCCGTCGGCAAGAGCAATAATACCTACTTTAAATTCTTGTAGGATACCAAACAATTTATCGGATTCTTCTTTAACTTTATTGGCTTTTTCGAGCCATTCTCCGACTTTGGTAGGGTTAAGGTCATATAGTGATTGCATATCACCATACAAGTCTTGATTTCTTACTTTTGAGTTGTCAATAGAGTTTTTCAAACTATTGTTAACTAAGTCAAAACCATTCAAGATATCAGCTGACACGTTCAGTGCTAACATCGCAGTAAGCACTAAATACATCATACCAATCATTTTTTGTCTCGGGGTTTCCGGACAGTTCTTTGCTCCACTCATTTTGTTGTGAATTTAATGTTAAAATTTTGTAGATATTTTAATTAAAATGAGTTGTTATGCTTTGATTGCATTCAACATATTGCCATAAACATTGTTAAGGTCTGAAACGTTTTTAGCAAGTTGATCTGTCATTTGTTTGTAAGCATCCATATTTTTTGAAGATGCGCTGACAGCAGTATGCAATTTTTCAAACTCAGCAGTGACTGCATTGATTTTACCACTTTGAGCTTCAATAGCAGCAGCTTGAGATTGGATACCTTTAAGTTGAAGTTCGTATGAAGTGTTGATAGAACCGAGATTTTTGCTAAGTTCGTTTGCTTTTTCTGCGAATGATTTAGTCTTATCTTCAGCAGCTAACATATTGTCAGCTATACCTTTGTATGAAGAAAGTAGTGTATTAGTTGCTTCATCAAGGTTTTGTTGTTTTGTTGCAAATTGGGCAGCAGCTTCTGATGCTTTTTGAAGATTGTTTGCGTAAGAATCAGTAAGACCAGCAACGCGACTAATATTAGCGAGTTGAGCAGCAGTTTCGCTCATATTTTTGATGCTTTCAGTAAGTTTTTTAGCATCTTCATCTGACATTTTTTCCATACCAGGCATAGCAACACCAATACCGCCTCCAATATTGCCCGATACATTAAGAGGATTGGCTTCTTCTTCAACAAGAGAAGGGAATACATGTTCCCAATGGTATGTTGCGTGAGGTTTTTCAAAGATACCAATAGTAAACAAGATTGCTTCGGTCATCATACCAGCAGTAAGCATGACACCTGCGCCAGGCCAGTGCATGATTTTAAAGAGCGCACCAACGATAACGACTGCAGCACCGATAGAATAAACCATACCAACTGCCATTTGAATACCTGG
>JAFYMM010000225.1 GCA_017550055.1 Paludibacteraceae bacterium | reverse complement strand
GAACATATTTTTCTTTCTTACATAATGGCCTTGCTTTTTACCCTGTAAAAATCTCGCCTCAAATGACATATTGAATAAATGTAACTTCAAATTTGTCATTCATTTGCTAAGATAAAAAACTTGTTTTTTAGCGAAGCATATGCAAAAAAAATAGAAAGATTATGTCGTTATGTCATTCTGTCTTTTGAAAATTAAATCCAGAAGTCTGTTGACCATTGACACGACCAAAAGGAGTATTTTTCTTGCACAAACCAAATAATATGAGCATAAAAATGCTCATTTTTCAAAATAATGTGCATTTTCTCGGTTTTTTGTATACACCCATTAAAGAAAAATGCGTAACTTTGCAAAAAATTTTGCCAAGATAGGCTGCACCTCAACAAATTTAAATAAAATTTAATTTGTATTCGATTTGCACTCTCTTTGCACCGAATTTGCGAAAATGTGCTTCACATAAGCAAACTTAAAAAAGATAAAACTAAAATAATTGTGCATCGTGCATCGTGCATTGTGCATTGAAAAAAGTTAGAAAATATGATTAAAGAAAATTTTGTTCGTCTGTTGGAAAATAGCATGAAATCCAATTGGAAGCGTCCTGCTATGACAGACTATATGGAGAAAAAAACTTACACCTATGGTGAAATAGCTAAAGAAGTTGCTCGCTTGCACGTATTGTTCAAAAGCATCGGCTTTGAAAAAGGCGATAAATTGGCTCTCGTTGGTAAAAACGGTCCTAAATGGTGTATGGTCTATATCGCAACTGTAACTTACGGCGGTGTTATCGTGCCTATTCTCCAAGACTTCAACCCTAACGATATTCAACACATTGTGAACCACTCTGACGCTAAACTCCTTTTCATTAGCGACAACTTGTGGGACAACCTATTCGAAGAAGACCTTCTTTATATAAACGGTGTGTTCTCGTTGAACGACTATCGTTGCATCCACCAAAAAGATGGTTACACAATCCAAAAAGCATCGAAAGCTTGGGACGAAAACTTCAACGAAACTTATCCTAACGGATTCTCGGCAGCTGATGTGCTCTACCCTACTATCCCTAACACAGAGATGGTATGTATCAGCTACACATCTGGTTCTACTGGATTCTCGAAAGGTGTAATGCTCTCGGGTAATGCCTTTGCTGGTAACGTTACTTATGCCATCGAATCAGGCTTGCTCAGCACAGAATCACGCTGTTTGGCATTCTTGCCTTTGGCTCACGCCTATGGTTGTGCTTTCGACTTCCTATCGGCATTCTGTTGCGGTTCGCACACTACATACCTCGGCAAAATTCCTTCTCCAAAAATCTTGATGAAGGCCCTCAGCGAAGTGAAACCTACTATCATCTTCACAGTGCCACTTATCATCGAAAAGATATATCGCAAACAAATCCAACCTATGTTGGAAAAGAAATCAATGCAATTCATGTTGAATGTGCCATTGCTTGACACTACTATCCTCAGCGCAATCAACAAAAAATTGACCGATACATTCGGTGGCGAATTCAGCGAAGTTATTATCGGTGGTGCTGCATTGAACCCAGAGGCTGAAGAGTTCTTCAAAAAAATCGGTTTCCGCTTCACAGTGGGTTACGGTATGACAGAATGTGCTCCGCTCATCAGCCACGCATATTGGCATGAATTCAAACTCCACTCTGTGGGTAAAGTGTTGCCTACGATGGAGGTGAAAATCCTCTCTAACGACCCTCACAACGAAGTGGGCGAAATCATCGTTCGTGGTGAAAACGTGATGCTCGGTTACTACAAAAACGAAGAGGCTACACGCTTGGCTATCGACGAAGATGGTTGGTTGCACACTGGCGATATGGGTACTGTTGACCCTGACGGCACAATCTATATCAAAGGTCGCAACAAAAACATGTTGCTCGGTCCTAGCGGTCAAAACATCTACCCTGAAGAGATTGAAAACAAACTCAACAATATGCCTTTCGTATTGGAAAGTCTTGTACTCCAAAACGCTGACAACAAACTTGTGGCTCTCGTGGTGCCTGACTACGACGCTATGGACGAGGCTAAACTCACAACAAAAGACCTCGAAGTGGTGATGGACGAAAATCGTAAAGCTCTCAACGCTACTACAGCGGCTTACGAAAACATCACTAAAATCCAAATCTATCCAAGCGAATTCGAGAAAACACCTAAGAAGAGTATCAAACGCTTCTTGTATGTTAATCAACTTAAATAATAAAGTAGAGACGCAATACATTGCGTCTCTCTTTTTATACAATATATGAAAAAGATTATCTTCCCGATATTGATGCTTTTTTGCTCGTTACGAATTATGGCTGGCATAGTGGACCACGATGTGATGTATGAGGCATATCTCAACAACAAGATGTCGGTATGGGGCGTAGAATTGAATAAATACACCTCCACACCTAAACTCACAACCGACGACAAACTCGAAATAAGCAACTATCTATATGGCTATATTGCGTTCCTGCTTGCCGACATCGAGGCCAACAAGAGCGAAATCAACAAATGGATTGACCTCTGGGATAAATATCTCGACGATATAGAAAAAACAAAGGGCAAACGTGCCGATGTTTTTGCTTATCGATCGGCAAACAATGCCTATAAGGCAAAAATAAGAACTGGTGGTATGATGGTGTATGGACCTCGCAGTCTTGCCGACCTCACGCGAGCGATGAATCATGATACCAATGACTTAGTCGTTGTAGAACTCAAAGGAAACACAAAATTCTATATGCCATCATTAGTTGGTGGCGACAAAAAAGAGGCTATCGTGTGGTTCGAAAAGGCATTGAAAATCATAGACAGCAACCCTAAT
>JAFYMM010000224.1 GCA_017550055.1 Paludibacteraceae bacterium | reverse complement strand
TCTCATTGTTTGTTTTTTGTCCTTACCCTCTAAATACCTTCAAGCAACCTTCAAGCAAGAAAACAGACAATGAACGAAAGCAGAAAAAGTTTACTTTTATGCTGAGTGAAGCTGTAGGTTCACGACCCGGAGGGGAGTAAACCGACACACACTCACAGTGTCTATTGAGCGACAATTTGATTTATAAAATAAATAAGGCTGACCCTAAAAAAGAGTCAGCCTTTATTTATAGAAGTCCCCTTAATATTTAGAGTTGAGCAGTTTTTACTTTGAGCCACTCAGCTTCTTCTGCTGTAAGATAAGGTGCAAGTGCGTTGTAAACCATGCGGTGATAAGCATTGATTTGCAACAATTCATCTGGCGACAACATGCCGATTTCGATAGAACGGCTGTCGTATGGGAAGAGTGTCAATGCTTTGAAGTGGAGGAAACGACCAAATTCGTTCACATTGTTGTCGTAATCAGCCACAGCCACAAGGTTTTCGATGCGAATACCGTGTTTACCTGCACGATAAAGACCCGGTTCGTTCGAAAGTAGCATACCTGGTTCTAAGATAGTTGGGTTTTCGTCCATACGGATTGATTGTGGACCCTCATGCACGTTGAGGCAGTGACCGATACCATGACCTGTACCATGACCATATTGCAACTCTGCATTCCACAAGAAGCAACGAGCGAGTACGTCGAGTTGTGCACCGCGTGTGCCGTATGGGAAGAGTTGGTGACCAAGTGCAAGGTGTCCTTTTAGCACTAATGTATAGTCTGCTTTCATCTCTGCTGTTGGGTTGCCAAGTGCTACTGTACGAGTGATGTCGGTTGTACCATCGTAGTATTGACCGCCTGAGTCGAGAAGGAAGAATGATTCGGCTTTAAGTTCGAGGTTAGATTCTTCGTCAGCTGCATAGTGTACGATTGCACCGTGAGGACCATATCCTGCGATTGTATTGAAACTTTCAGTCAAGAAACCTTCTTGTTCTGCACGGCATTCGTGCAATTTGTCGATAGCCGAAAGTTCTGTTACTTTTTCGCCACGAGCAATAGCCTCTTCGAGCCATTTCCAGAAACGTACAAGAGCAACCCCATCTTTGCGCATAGCACGTTCTACACCAGCAAGTTCTACTGCATTTTTAATACATTTCATGCGGAACACAGGCGATGGCAATTCGATAATTGCTTCCACTGCAGGTATTGCTTTATAGAGTGCATAGTTGCATTTTACTGGGTCAACTGCAATGCGTGTATTTACAGCAAGTGCCGAAAGTGCAGGTTTAATGTTTGTATAGTCGTCTGTTTTTACGCCTGCTTTTGCAAGATGTGCATGTACTTCATCTGTCAATTTATCTGGGTTGATAAATAGGGTAGCCTCTTTGTCTGTTACAAGACCGAATGCGATAAGCACAGGGTTATAATCAATGTCTGCACCACGAAGATTGAACAACCATGCAATATCATCTAATGCTGTGAGTAGCAAAGTGTTTGCGTTAGCATCAGCCATGCGTGTGCGAAGGGCAGTGAGCTTATCTGCTGTTGATTGTCCGCAATGAGTTTCGTCAAACACTACTGCTTTCGATTGAGGCATAGCAGGACGGCCTGTCCATATAGCATTAACAAAATCAAATTCAGTGTAGATATTAAGACCAGCAGCTTTTAGTTCATTTTCAAGGGCTTTATAGCCGTTGATAGAAATCATATCTGGGTTGATAGCAACTGTTTTGCCTGCACCAAGAGTTGTTTTAAGCCATTGATTTATAGTAGGTGTACCGATTTCGCCATCTTTTTGAGGTGTAATTGAAGTTGTATCCCTGCTTGGAGGAAATAGCGCGAGTCTGTCCAAAGACAACCTCCATCAAGAGTGATTACAGCCGTTCCTGCCGAGCCTGTAAAGGCTGATACATAATTACGTTCTTGCCAATGTGCTGCAATATATTCACTTGCATGTGGGTCTGTGCCCGGAACAATGAGGGCATCCACTTTGTGCTCTGCCATAAGAGCGCGGAGTTCTGTGAGTTGTTTCATGTGTTATTAGTTGTTAATGATTAATTATTAGCTATATTTTTAAGTTCTAAATGAAAAACAATAAAACGGGGAATTTATAGAAGTCCCCTTACTACATTTTTGATATGCAAAGATAAATAATTTTTTGTAATAATAAAAATTTTTTTTGTCGTTTATTAAACTTTTTTATTCTCTATCCGTCAAAACAACAAAAGCCGGCTAAAAATAACAAACAACACTAAATTTTCAACTATTATGAGACGGATTATATTTTTATTAGGTATTTTGTTGGCTACCATAGGAGTATCGGCACAACAAACGGTGACTGTTCAAGCTCAAAGCTATCAAGTGAGCGATAATTTAGATTTAGAAGCAGTGGCTATCACTTTTGGCGAATCTAAAAATGTAGAAGATTTTGAACATAGACTAAACGACCCTGAAAACCGAATTTCTAATCTCGATTTGAATAACGACGGATATGTTGATTTTCTACGTGTGGTCGAAGTCGAAGAAAATGGCACTCATTTACTTCTAATTCAAGCCGTAATCGGACAAGATTTATATCAAGACGTGGCTTCTGTCATTGTCGAAGGCAAAAACAAAACCTCTGCAACAGTGACTATCGTCGGCAATCGTGATATTTATGGCAATAACTATGTACTCGTACCTCGCTACGTAGTTCGTCCCGTAATATTTGATTGGTTCTGGTTGCCTACCTACGTTGTCTATCGCTCTACTTGGTATTGGAATCACTATCCACACTATTACCATCATTACACATGCTTAGGTTATCATAGCTATCATCGTCACATTCACGTGTGGCACAATAATCATCACAATCATTGCGCTTTCCATCGTCCTACCGATTATCACCATCACACTCACCATGTGGAATTGCATCGCACAATCTCTCGCAACGATTATGTAACTCATCGTCCAAATCAAGGCTATCGCGCCGAACCAACGCCTAATCGCCATGTCGAAGCACGTCCAATCACTTCTGGTCGTCCAGCTGGTAGTTTAAGCACAAGCACTAATAATAGAGTAGAGAAACCAGCTACACGCGTTCAGCCTACAACCTCTGCAACAACTACACGCACTCAACCAACAACATCTTCAACTGCTGTTCGCTCTCAATCTACAACATCTACACCTACTATGCGTCGCCCTACAACATCAACCACAAGCAAATCTACAACATTGCCTGCACGACCAACCACCACTACAACAACTACTACTACACGCAAAACTACAAATACAACTACATCAACCAATAAAACAACGACCGTTGCTCCTCGAACTACAACAACATCAACTCGTTCTACATCAGTTACTCCAATAACAACAAACAGTCGTTCTACACCATC
>JAFYMM010000223.1 GCA_017550055.1 Paludibacteraceae bacterium | reverse complement strand
GTACGCGAAGCGTAAAATATGTCATTCCT
Organism: Paludibacteraceae bacterium; assembly: GCA_017550055.1. Lineage (GTDB taxonomy): Bacteria > Bacteroidota > Bacteroidia > Bacteroidales > Paludibacteraceae > Aphodosoma. The sequence continues at coordinate 2,976 of JAFYMM010000223.1, read as the reverse complement.
TTGCCAAGATATGCCTTTAGGCATAGCGAGGCGTATGCTATAAGGATAATTTGTCCTTATGTCATTCTGTCTAAAAAAATAAACTAAAGTACAGAGTACAAATCCAAACAATACGCGAAGCGTAAAATATGTCATTCCTTTGCCAAGATATGCCTTTAGGCATAGCGAGGCGTATGAAATAAGGATAATTTGTCCTTATGTCATTCTGTCTAAAAAATAAACCAAATGCAAGAACAACCCATAATACCGCCCATCGACCGCGAACTAATCAAAGCCGAACTGACCGAAGAACGCTTCCTTCGCACAACGAACAAGGCTGGCAACGAAATCTATATCATCAATGCCCACAACTCGCCTCACACAATGCGCGAGATAGGTCGCCTACGCGAAATTGCCTTCCGCACAGCCGGAGGTGGCACTGGTTGCGAGGTCGATATCGACCAATTCGACACTATGGACACTCCTTGCGAGCAACTCATCGTGTGGAATCCCGATGCACAAGAAATCATCGGGGGCTACCGCTTCATACTTGGCGAAAACATCAAATACGACGCCGAAGGACAACCGCTTATCGCCACTTCCCACCTGTTCAAGTTCTCAAAGAAATTCATCGACAAGTATATGCCCTACACCATCGAGCTGGGTCGTTCGTTCGTCACTATCGAATACCAATCGTCGCAAGCAGGCGCCAAGAGCCTCTATGCGCTCGACAACCTTTGGGACGGACTTGGCGCGCTCACGGTCAAATACCCACATATCAAATACTTCTTCGGCAAGTTCACGATGTATCCGTCGTACAACACCACTGGGCGCGACATGATACTCTTCTACCTCAAACGCCACTTTGGCGATAAACAAAAACTCGTCACACCGCACAACCCACTGAAGTTTGCCAGCAAACTCACCCTCTTGCAACGACTCTTCCCAGTCAAAGCAGTCAAAGAGAACTACAAAATTCTCAACAAAGAGGTCCGTGCCTTGGGCGAAAACATTCCGCCACTCGTCAATGCCTACATGAACCTTTCAGCCACAATGAAAGTATTCGGCACAGCCATCAACGACGAATTTGGCAACGTAGAAGAAACCGGCATACTCATCACCGTAAAAGACATATACGAAGAAAAGCGCAACCGCCACATCGTCACCTACGTCCAAAACCTCAAAGAAAACCTCAACCTAAAACAAATAGGCATAAAATAACCTTGCCAACAAAACAAAATAAGAGTACAGATAACAATCAACAGTAGGGACACGGCGTGCCGTGTCCTATCAACCGACAGGTTGAAAATCTGTCATTCTTCTGCCAAGATGAAACTTTAGTTTCAACGAGGCATATGTTGAAAAAAATTAAAACCTGTCCTTTTGTCTCATTCTATCTAAAAAAATAAACTAAAGTACAAATCCAAACAGTACGCAAAGCGTAAAATATGTCATTCCTTTGCCAAGATATGCCTTTAGGCATAGCGAGGCGTATGCTATAAGAATAATTTGTCCTTGTGTCATTATGTCTAAAAAAATCACGTCTAAAATAAACACAAAATGATTATTATAATAATCCTCGTCATACTACTCATTCTTTTAGTAGGCGTAGCATTCTTCGTGCGTCGCATCAACAAGCAAACGCCAGAGCAACCACCCGTCGAGATAGCCGACGACTGCTGTGGTTCACATGCCGTGTGCGAGAGAGACAGTTTGCTTTCTCAGACCGACCAAATCATCTATTTCGACGATGAAGAATTAGACACCTTGCGAGGCATACCGTGCGAAGAATTTACCAACGAGCAAACAGCGATGCTCGAAAACGTCTTCTACACCCTCCGCGAGCAAGACGTTTCAGGCTGGATACGCAGTCTCCAACTCCGCAACATCGATTTACCCATAGACATCCGCGACCAAGCCCTACTCATCGTCGCCGAGCGTCGCGAACACACCCTCGAAGAATGGACTAAAAACAACCCAAAATAACACACCCCAAGCCACCTTTTCCCACAAAAGCGTGGCTTTTTTCATCCCCGCAACAGATACCCTCACCATAGGCTCACCATACCACCAACACAAAAAAATCTTCAAAAAAAATCCCCAAAACACTTGACTTTCGCCTCAAAATTTTGTATCTTTGTATAAACCCCTCCTCCCCCCGATTTTCACTTTTTTTTTACTTAAAACCAAAAAACCATTATGCAAAAAAAATCAATCTCAAACAACTACATCGCCATCCAAGGCTGGATGGTCGAACAACTCGGCCTCAAAGGCAACGAACTCCTCGCCTACGCCCTCATCCACGGCTTCTCACAAGACGGCAAAAACCAATTCACCGGCTCCCTCACCTACATCCAACAATGGCTCAACTGCGCCCACTCCACAGCCGTACTAACCCTACAATCCCTCGTCAAAAAACAACTCATCAAAAAACACGAAATCTACCACAACAACCAAAAATACTGCACCTACCAAGCCATCATCCCCGCCAACATCACCCAGTCTCAAAATCAAACCACCCAGTCCGAAAACCCTACACCCCCAGTCCGAAATTCAAACCAAACCAGTCCGAAAATCATACACAATAATATATATAATATAGAAGATAATATAACCACCCCATCCTTCGACACCCTCTGGCAAAAATACGGACAAAAAGGCAATCACACAAAATCAAAAACAAAATACGACGAACTAACACCCGATGAAAAAAAACAAATCTGGCAACACCTCACCGGCGATGAATGGCATGTAGGCTACCTCGACGCCACCACACAACAAAACAACAAATACCGCAAAAACCTCGAAAACTACATCACCAGCCGAGAATTTGAAAAAACATTAGAGGAAATTGAATGCCCGAATATTACGTTAGTGTGATTGTGTATGAATGACTTAATTGCGTAAAATCTGAAATTGCATATCGAAACACACCACCTTTCACCCAATATCATAGCCATAAATATAGCTATATTTTGGGGATGAAAGGGAATAGAT
>JAFYMM010000222.1 GCA_017550055.1 Paludibacteraceae bacterium | reverse complement strand
AGCACACGACGTTGCACCGGCTTCAAACCATCGTTGATATGAGGAATCGCACGCTCGAGATTCACATACGACGCATAATCCAAAAACCATGTACGGAACATCCCCGAGAGATGAAACACATCATCCCCCTTGCCATCGCTCACTTTGTAGTCCGAATGCATTCCATCTGTCATATCTTCATACGACTCAACCGCCTCATTCTCTTGATTTTCCAATTCTTCTGACATAATACACCTAAATTAATAAAATTACTCTGCAAAGATACTATTTTTTTCTCACTTATGCAAAATCAAAAATCATTTTTCATTAATAAAAAAATAGAGGTGCAAAATATTGCGCCTCTATTTATAGAAAAAATAAATTTCATAGACTACTCATCTTTACCAAAATAGTATTGTAAAGAGATTCTACAACCCACATTTTCAGTACCATAAAGGAGAGCATTGCTACCTGGGCTAATGAGCGAATTATAATTTACAACAGCCCCACTATTAGTATTGAAACCTTCATATACAGTCCATGTTTGAGGTTGTATAGCTAGCATAATAGGAGTAAAATTTAAAGCAATCCCAAGAGATAGGCGTTCAGCAACAAAACATTCAAGACCTAAATCACAAGCCAACCCGATACCATGTATATATCCGTGATGATAGCTTTTTATAGGGCGAGCATAACTTAACCCATTTTGAGCTTCAAAGTCATTTACACCACCAACAATTTCCAATCCCATCATTGGCATAGTTGAAGGTACAGGATTTAATTCAGTTAATTTATTGCCATATTCGTAGTTAAGCATTCCACCAGCGATAGTGTACATAAAATCAACACCAAACACAAATTTAACAGCCTTATTGCCTTTTTTCCATTCACTACCAAGCATAAGAGTAACGCTATTATATGACGAAGTAGCCATATCAATGACCTTATTTTGCGTATTAGGGTCAAGAGCGAAAGCATAATCATCGCGCACATATTCACGATAATTAACTAAACTACCATTTATGCCCAAAGTAGTTCTAAAAGCCGCACACTCATTCAAGTGATATTTGAATCGTATAGCAGCCAAAGGGTCTTGAGAGAGAATAAACATTTGCTTTGGATTTAAAGCCAAGCCAGCAACATAATCACCTGCAAAGTCCCCAGCATCAGGTTGCATTGATAAACGTTGCGAATATAATGTAGCAGGATTAAATGTAATACCCACTGCCCAATCGCCTTTTTTAGGTATATAGTAGTCTTTCAATTGTGTTTGAGCAACTACCATCATTGCCAACACAACCAAAGTTACTGTTAATAATATCTTTTTCATAATAAAACAAATTAAAATTTAGTTACACATGTTGATTTCAGCATTATGGATTTACCAAACCAGGATCGCTAAAGTGCGATACAGGCAAAAGCATAAGATCAAAATATGCAGCAGATCCACAAGTGATATCTTTTTTCACTTCGCCAAAGAGATAACAATCACTCAATACAGCATCGCCTTTTTCGTTTACAGTGTAACTTTCGCCTTCGATTTTAGCATTCACTTTCACTGACATAGTTTTTCCAACAGGACAACCAATTTCCAATTCAAAGAAACCATCTATATCAGTTTTCACAGTTTTATAGGCAAAAGCAACTTCACCATTTTTGTCAGGCACACCATAATATACATTAATAACCGTATTTTTATCAACGATATCAGGCTCAGATTGAGTACCATCTTTTTCTAATGTCGAAAAACGAGCATGACCAGACACAGTCACCTTAGTTTCCAATGTATCGCCACTAAGTTCAGTTTCAATTTTAGTACAACCTATAGCAAATACCATTGCTACAAGTCCGATAATTGCAAATAATTTTTTCATAGTTTTTTAGTTTAAAAGTTTAATAATAAATTTATCTCTTTTCAATGAAGAAGACTATCATAGAACAAATTTAACATAGAAACATTTGCCAGGCAAATCGTCGCACACCATTTTGTATTCATTTCCTGCATATATAGTTCCATTGAATACTACATCTCCTCCATCAGGTGAATCTATTACTGGCTTCCCTGATGAAGATTTGATTTCAGAATACCATATATAATCTCCTGCGTCAGTAGGATATGGACAATCAGTATTTTCTCCATAAATTGGAGCTATTCTAAATCTCATATCATCATATTTTCCACTCAAATAATCGCTATAACTCAATCTCATAACAACAACTTCGTCCGACGACGATTGAACTATACTTGCAATATCTTTTGAATACTCCCTTCCAAAATCTGCTACCACTCCCAATTGTCTGTATGTGATAGGAACAACATAGGTTTTATCGATGTTGTAATAATCATATTTATAATTAACCTTCAGATTAGTAATAAATTCTTTGTGTGTTTTTGCATAATTTTTAGCAAAATTTTCTTCTAAACCATAAAGGTACCAAGCTTTATTATATTCAACATAATCCTGTTCTTTTGTCCAATCTGCCTCATAATGAGTTGAATTTTGCGGAAATATCGTAGCATGAGTTTTCATGCTATTGAATACTTCGTCATAGCAATACACTGTAGTATAATGTCTTCCATTGGTTTTGGTTTTTGCATAAATTGCGCCTTTATCATACACATATACAAAAGTACTATTATAAGCACACAATGGTGCTAATAGCTTTATTTTTGTATTATATTCTTCACTTGATATTTCACCCTCCCATGGTATCCTTCCTTTAAATGCAATGGCCAACTCCATTTTGTCTAACGAATACGAACGTGCCAACACGGTGTCACTAAACCCATAAGCCGTAGCTATAATCATCGTAACTCCATGTCCCACTGCTTTCAGCTCTCCTTTTTCATCTATTGTTGCCACATCTGAATTAGATGATTTCCAACTAATTTTCAAATTATCAATTTGTGGAGTCGATTTATATTTAACTGTTTTTTGTTGTCTATACCCAAACGTACCATCTGGAGATACACCACCAGGTTCTATAATTTCAAATGCAGTCAACTCTGGTTTTATTACATTCACCTCGCATGTAGCCTGTCCTCCACTCATTGTGGTCACACTTACAGTCACTGTGCCAACACTATAGGCATATAACGTAGCACTTCGGCCATCTTCCGAAGGGGTAATTGTTGTTTTTCCGTAATCGGTAGTTGATGTGGTCTTAACGCTCCAAGTTATATTTTCATCTGCAAATATATCTGGAAACAAATTCGCTTTTATTGTTGTCGACTGATTCTCATACAACTCTTTTTGCTCAGCAACTAATACTATATTCGGAACTTCACGTGAATATACTTCAAAACTACACTCGCCATATACGTCATTCTCTGCTGTTGCTGTCACTGTCATAGTACCTTTTTTTATTACAATAAGTGTTGCGCTGGAGGTGTCGTCCGAAGGATTTATTGTAGCAACACCATCGCCTGAATTCACTTTCCATGTGAGTTTTTTCCCTGCGTCGAAATAATACGATGGCAAAACTGTCGAGTTTATTTCAATAGTGTCCCCTTCATAATATTCTATACTCGCATCATATGTCAATTTTACCTCGCTAGCTACAACTGGATCTATCGAAATCTCCACTTCATCACTAAAACCATTATAGGTCGTCGCTTTGATAGTTACACTTCCCTCTTTCAGAGCTTTCACTTCATACGTATTTTCATCAAATCTTATACATTCTGCTCCCGAAACTACCTCCCACGTAAGCGATTTATTAGAAACATTTTGTGGTGTGAAAGTCGGAAGCAATCTAACGACTCCACCCACATAAGTAATATCACTTTCTGCCTTAAGCGTAAAACCTTCTACCTCAAAGTATTCAACCGTAATGTTACACATGCGTTCTATATCGTCGCATTTACCTACTATTTTGGTTGAACCCTCTTTCAAGCCACTGATAAGCAAATAGTCATTTTCGATGCTATATGATGCTATTTCTGGGTTTTCTATTTCCCATTCAATAGTATTGATATCAGCATTTGTAGGTTTTATATCGGTTACTTTCAGCGTATCCACATTGTCGCGAGGTATGACTATTGATTCTTGAATCATGAAGTTCTCAACAGGCACAGACAACACGATTACCGATATCGAAGCCGACACGGTGTCACATTTGGCCCACACCTTAGTGCGACCTTCCGCCACACCAGTCACACGACCACGCTCATCTACCGTAGCAATAGATTCGTTATCGCTCGACCATGTCAATACAGCGACATCTTGCAATTCTTCTGGTTCAACCACATACTTTATACGAGGAGATGTAGAACCCACGTTCACCTCAATGCTCCTATCTCGTAACGTTATTTGCGTTACTTTAGCATCCTCTTTAGGCTTTTCACAGCCCATATATGCCAATGCTACCAACGCTACTAAAAATATTAAAATCTTTTTCATAAGGCTTATATTTTTTGTTATTTTTTACACGAAACGAGCAAAGTGAATTTTACAAAACCACTTTCTCAATCGCATTGCCATAGCGAACAACATAGATGCCTCGAGGCAGTGCCACTTCTGCATCAGTGCCACGGTAGAGCAATGAGCCTGTAGTGCTATAAATTTGATATTCTTTTTCAGCACCTTCAACGTGAAGCACTGTGCCATCGCTATAGATAGTCATTCCCTCAATACCTACATTCTCAACATCTGTGCCTACCTTTTGGAATATAGCTGTAAGCGTAATATCCTCATCTTCTACAGCAACAACACGTGGATTTTCGGTATTCTCATCGCTCCATTTCACAAATTCATACCCCGAACGTGGCATTGCCTCTATCTCTGCTGTAGGATTTTCACATGTTGCTTGACGATCCAAAATCACTACTCCCATCTTTTCGTCATTCGACATCACCGTAACCTTAGGCGCCACTTCTTCATAGTTTTTGTAATTTTTCCAAACCTCAACTTGCTCATATAAAGATGATGCTCCACAAGGCACCTGAATCAACACATCTGATGGTGTATCTGTAAATACAGAATTCCCTAATACTGGAGGCATTGCAGTAATTATTCTAAATGTATCAAGGCTTCTACATCCTGCAAAAGCTTCACTTTTAATACTATCCACATTGCCTAACACAACTTTTTGCAAATCAGAACAACTATAAAATGCGCGACGCCCAATCTTTGTAACGTTCGGAATATTAATTGATTTTAAATTTTCACAGAAAGCAAAAGCAAATGACTCAAGTATTGTAACATTCGGAATATCAATCGAATCAACCCGATAACATGAATTAAAAGCATCTTCTGCTATTGCCGTAACTTTTGGCATATTAACTGATTTTAAATCTATACAATTACTAAAAGCCCCACTTTCAATAATATTCACATTCGGCATATCAACTCTCTCCACGAAACTGCACTGACCAAATGCCCCACCTCCAATAATCGTAACTGTGTTTGGCACTGATATCGATT
>JAFYMM010000221.1 GCA_017550055.1 Paludibacteraceae bacterium | reverse complement strand
TTATAATTATAATCTTTCACTTTATTATATCAAAAACGTTGCCAAATCATAAATGTGTGTCATATTGGCACAATGCTAAATATTGCAAATATAATCAACTTAAGAACCCCTACAAATCATATTGTATAAAGTACGATAACAAATCTCTTTAAAATACAATAACCCCCACCTTATCTCAAATATAGGATACAGCATACTGCAAGCAACCCTCACCTTACCTTCAAAATACCCTGTTAAATACAATAACTAGGATAAAAATACAATAACTAAAAGCAAAAAAGAGAGTGACATTTCGTCACTCTCATATTTACTTAGTTGTCAAAAACCAATTATTTTTTGTAGTTTTCTAATGTAGCTTTGAGGAATTCAACAAAGTTTGCAGGATTTTCATCGAATGCGTATGATTTGTTGAGAGGATTACCTTCTGCATCAAGAGCAACATAGAATGGTTGAGCGTTAGCGCCGAATTTGTTACGTTGGATGTAGCTGTTTTTCTCACCAACAGTAGTGAATTCTTTTCTTACACCACCTTCTACCACTACGAATGGTTTAGCAAGAGGAGTACGGTCATCCACCATCAATGTAACAAGTACGAAGTCATTTTGCAACATACCAGCAACTGTAGGGTCAGTCCATACTGAAGCTTCCATTTTACGACAGTTCACACAACCGAAACCAGAGAAGTCAACCAATACTGGTTTGCCTGCTGTTTGAGCCATTTGCATAGCGATTTCATAGTCGTGAGTATCTGGGTGAACTTCGTTTTCATAGAGGTTGAAGTCTTGAGTTGTCAAAGGAGGAGCGAATGCTGAAGCCGAACGACAAGGAGCACCCCACAAGCCAGGCACCAAATAGATAGCATAAGCGAATGAAATCAACGCCAACATCATACGACCAACGCCGATACGTTCAACTTGGTCATCGTGTGGCAATGTGATTTTGCCAAGGAGATACATACCAAGCAATGCGAAGATAACAATCCACAATGCCAAGAATGTTTCGCGGTCGAGGATACCCCAGCCGTATGCCAAGTCAGCAACTGATAAGAATTTGAGAGAAAGTGCAAGTTCCAAGAAACCGAGAACTACTTTTACAGAGTTCAACCAGCCACCTGATTTAGGCATAGATTTCAACATTGAAGGGAACATTGCGAAGATAGTAAATGGCAATGCCAATGCGATAGAGAAACCAAACATACCGATAGCAGGGCCTAACCATGAACCTTGAGCAGCTTCAACGAGCAATGTACCGATGATAGGACCTGTACATGAGAATGAAACCAACACAAGTGTGAAAGCCATCAACATGATTGACATGAAACCAGTAGTAGTTTCTGCTTTAGCATCCATTTTTGATGTCCATGAAGCTGGCAATGTGATTTCGAATGCACCGAAGAACGATACTGCAAACACAACCAACATCAAGAAGAAGATGATGTTGAAGATAGCGTTAGTAGAGAGTGCGTTCAATGCAGATGCACCGAAGATACCAGTCACCAAAAGACCAAGAGTCAAATAGATGATAATGATTGCAGCACCGTAAGTGAATGCATCACGACGACCTTTAGATTTATCGCCTGAACGTTTCAAGAAGAATGAAACTGTCATAGGGATAATAGGCCATACACATGGAGTAAACAACGCTACGAAACCGCCAAGGAAACCAAGGATAAAGATTGCCCACATTGACGAATCTGATGTGTTTGTTGTTTCACCAAATGCTTTCAATTGGTCGATAACTGGAGTATAGATGTCGTTAGCAGCCTCTTCTACAGTAGTTTCTGTTTCTGCAGTTTCTGCGATGAGCATAGGCTCGTTAGCTTTAGGACCTTCTGCAAATGAGAATGGGTTACCCATCATACAAGTTTCGTCGTTGCAGCCCATGAATGACACTGAACCAGAAACAACCCAATTTTCGTCTGTAATTTTAGCTTTTTGTACGAATACAGCTTCGTTCTCATACCAAGAAAGTTCAAGACCGAACATATCTTCGAATTTAACTACGAGGTCAGATACAGCTTGAAGTTCGCCTACCAATTCTGCGCCTTCAATACGACCAAATGAGATGTCTGTAGCCATAGGACCACCTTCAGGCAATTCAAGGGCATACAAGTGCCAGCCTGCATCAATAGTTGCTTTGAGTGTGATTTCCACATTTTTGCCGTCTTGTTTCATCTCAGATGTCCAGCGGATAGGGTCCACCATCTGAGCAAACGACATAGATACAAGGCACATTACAAGTGCCAAGGTTGAAAAAAGTTTTTTCATACTTTTTAAATTAAATTATAATTAGTGTTTTATTTGTAATGCAAAAAAATAGCCTCAAAACCCTTCATTTCTCACTCCTCACCCCTCTTTCCTTATTGTAATTAAGGTATCATATCGAGCATTTCGTCGTCAAAAGCATCATAATCTTCTGGAAAATCAGCACCTTGTATCAATTCGTCAAGGTTCTTATTTTCGTCTTTAATGCTTTCGTAATCAGTAGGTTCTGCTAAGTTTACGTGTATGTGATGTATCATAAAAGCGTATTTATACAATTTCGGTGCAAAATTATAAAAAAATATTCATATACACAACTATAAAAAATAATTCATAATCATAATTCGTAATTCATATTTTTTTTATAAATTTGCACATATTATATATCAACTCTCAACTTTTAATTTTTCAACTTTCAACTCATACTATGCCTTTTTCGTTTGGGATAAAAGATATTATTGATATATTGCTTGTTGCAATATTGCTTTATCAAGTCTATCGTTTGATGAAGAACACGGGAACTATCAACATCTTTTTGGGTGTTATGATTTTTGTGTTTTTATGGTTTCTTATTGTTAAGGTCTTAAAATTAGGTTTGACTGGTGCAATTCTCAATCAGATTGTCAGTGTTGGTGCTATTGCTTTGGTGGTGTTATTTCAGAATGAAATTCGAAAGTTCTTGTTGAAATTGGGTTCTCGTCAGAATTGGAAGTTCTATAAAAGTATTGCCAACCTTATAAAAGGTAATGCAAATAAGGATCATGTGCAAAGTTTCCCTGTTATGAAGTTAGTGTTGGCGTGTCGCAACATGTCGCGTAGCAAAACCGGTGCTTTGATTGTCATTGAGCGTGGCAATCTCCTGACTGAGTATATCGAGAGTGGCGAACAAATAACCGCCGACATCAACACTCGTTTGATAGAAAATATTTTCTTCAAAAATAGTCCACTCC
>JAFYMM010000220.1 GCA_017550055.1 Paludibacteraceae bacterium | reverse complement strand
GGCTACTATTGGACAGGCACACCTCACGACGAAGAAAAAGCCTACATCGTCTATATATTCGGCAATGGTTTACGCTCACGCACAGAGAATTTCCGTTCAAATGGATTTTCTGTACGCCTCGTCAACGACATAAAATAACGTGAGTTCGATATAGTTTTATTTCTCACTGAACCGAAGGTCTTTGAGCCTTTGGGCGATAAAATACACGGAATTCTTATATCGAACTAACGTATTATTAATAAGACAAAATGACACAAAGACATAATTTTTATTTTTTTTCAACAAATGCCTCGTTGAAACTAAAGTTTCATCTTGGCAACGAATGACAGATTTTTAAGTTACATTTATTCAATATGTCATTGGAGTCGAGATTTTGCAAAGCAAGAGCATTATGTAAAGGAAAAAATATGTTTTTATGTCATTCTGTCTAAAAAATCATTCTATTTTCTAAAAAACTATGAAAAATAACTTCACATCAGAAATCCTAATCGAGGGCATGGAGTTTTTTGCCTACCATGGCTTCTATCCCGAAGAAAATCGCATAGGATGTAAATACACTGTCGATTTGCGCCTTACACTCCCACTCGATGAGCCAGGTGCGACCGACAATCTTATGCACACAGTCAACTACGAAGAAGTTTATATCCTTGTTCGCAAAGAAATGGAGATAGAATCCAAACTCATCGAACATGTGGCACAACGCATTATGTCAGCACTTTGGGCAAAATATCCACAACTCCAACACATTGACCTCAACCTATATAAATACAATCCCCCACTCGGCGGACAAGTTGCTCGCGTCGGCATACACCTTTATGAATAATTCATAATTCATAATGCACTATTCATAATTAACGTCAGTTCAATATAAAACCACAGAGAATAATCTGTAATCTGTTATCTATAAAAGATGGATTTAGAATTTTATATAGAAAATTGTATTATTCCGCAATACGCATCATTCGACGATGCCCACAACATAGAACACATTAGTCGTGTCATTGAGGTAAGTTTGCTTTTGGCAGAAGAATATGGTGTCAACCCTATCATGTGCTATACGATTGCAGCATACCACGATATCGGATTGCCACAAGGTCGTGAGACACACCATCTCACCTCCGCACAAATATTGCGCGAAGACAAAGCATTGCGCAATTGGTGTAGCGAAGAAACCATACGTATCATGGCTGAGGCTATTGAGGACCATCGTGCATCAACCGAAAATCCACCACGTTCAATATATGGAGCTATTGTAGCAGAGGCAGATAGAGATTTGCGTCCAGAAGTACCTCTACGTCGTGCTGTGCAATATGGACTAAACAAATACCCCGACGAGTCATACGAATTTCACCGAGCTCGAGCATTCGACCACCTCACACGCAAATATGGGCTAGAAGGTTATATCAAACTACCGTTGAATAGTCGCATAAACGTAGAAGGATTAGAGCAATTACGCAAAATTTTGGCTTCACCTGAGACATTTGAAGAAAAATTCAAAGAGGTATGGAATACGCTAAAATAGCTCAATTATCCTCCAAAAACTAACCCAAAAGAACAAATTTAGTGTCTATTTTGTTAGAAAAATGACTGTTTTTTTAGCAATTTCACCCTTTTTTAGGGGTATTTTTGCTTCACACAAAAAGATAATTCACTGATTTACAACACAAAAACAAAACAAATAATCGCAACTTTGTAACCCCAAAATGCTTGCAAAGTTTGCAAAGTTATCTAACATACTGATTATCTTGCGATTATTAAGACTATACATTTCTTATTCAATAACACTATTTTACTGACAATCAATACAATATACCAACTTTGCAACTTTGCAATTGCAAAGTTGGGCTTTTTTTGAATAATTTTACTCGAGTGTAGTTACTTTCTTTTCTCTCCCTACCCGACAGCAAGGCTCAAGCAAACTGCTCCTTAGAAAACAGACACATTCACACCTCTCATTTGCAAAGTTTACAAGTTAAGTGCAAACATAATAAAAAAAATAGGCTCTTGCAAACTCTTCGAAATTTGCGAAGTTCATATTTAGGCATACTTTATGCCTCCTCCAACTTCGAAGAGTTCGAAAACATCGAAAACTTCGCAAGTATAAAAAATCCCAATTTCCTCCCCTCTCAAAAAAAATTATTTCTTTGGAAAAAGTCATTTTTCGGCAAATTATTTGTTTGGAAAATGTCATTTTTTGGCGAATTATTTATTTGGATAATTTTCATTTTTCATCTTTACAACCTAATAAACAAATAATTAACTTCCAACTCAAATCTATAACAAAAATAACGCAATTCGCAACGTCAAAATCCATCCAATTTATGCGATATCAAGAATGATGAAATAACAACGACCAATACAAATAAAAATAACGACCAACTCACAAAATAATGAGTTGGTCGTTGTGTTTTAAAAATTCACCTATTCCTAAATATTGAAAAGCATTTGTCCCAATTCTTCTTGTTTAACTTCCACTCGTTCGGTTGGGAATATTGTAGAAGTTGCTAATGATGTTTTGCGATTTAGTAATTCATCAAGTGTTTGATCAAAAGACTTAAAATTACTACTTATTGCCATTGGATAGTATACAAATACATCTTTT
>JAFYMM010000219.1 GCA_017550055.1 Paludibacteraceae bacterium | reverse complement strand
GGTCGAAATAGTGTTTGGCTGTTTCGTAGTCTTGCTTGTCGTAGGTGATAGCAGATGCGCGAAGTAGTGAAGCTTCGACATATTCGTTGCCATCGAGACTAGCTAGATGGTCGTAATGAATGAGAGCTTTGTCGAGGTTGCCTATTTTGTAGAGTGATTCGGCAAGGTAGTATTGCGCAGTGATGCAGTTAAGTGTGTGGCTATCACAATATTTTATTATGTAATTGTTGAGCGTAGGAACAGCCTCTTCATAATTGCCACGTGCATATACACGTTCGGCTGCAATGAAAGAGATAGAGTCTTCGTGGCTTTTTGCAACGGTTGAGATTGTGGTGCCGACGATAGATTCGCGGTAGGCGAGATATTCTTCTACTTTGTTAGCATCGATGTAGAGAGATTGTAGTCCTTCAAGAGCAATGCGAGTTTCTTCGCTTGAAGGGTATTTTTCTATTACATATTTGTAGGCTTTGATAGCTTCGTCGTTTTGATTGAGGTTGGCATATTGCATACCGATTTCGAGAGAAGCTTTGCGTGTTAGTTTGCTTTGAGGGTGCGTTTTTTGTAGTTTTTTGTATGTAGCAATGGCTTCATTGTGTTTGTCTTGAAGTACATAGGTGCGACCAATTTCGTACATAGCATTGTCGTTGTAGTCGCTATGTGGGTATTTGGTTATCAATGTATTGAGTTGAGTTATTTTAGCGTCATATTGTTTTTGAAGACCAAGAATGAATGCGCTTTGGTATTGAGCATAGTCGGCAACACGAGATTTAGGAGAAACACTATTGTAAGTTTTGCGAGCTTGTGTGAATTCGCGTTTGTTGAAATAGCTATCGCCAATACGATTGAGAACATCATCATAGACAGGAGATTTGTCGGCACCATCGATAGTTGTGAATGTGTTGAAATAGATGGCTGCGTTGTTGTAGTCTTTCGCTTCGAAATAGGTGTAGCCGAGTAGGTAGTAAGCTTTTTGTAGTTGTTCGGCTGTTTTTCCTTGTTTTGAAGAGATGAATTTGATGATATTTTCGCGAGCAGCAGTTAGATTTTCTTTTGCATAATAAGTTTCGCCTAACCAAAGATATACTTGGCTTGAGAAAGATTGATCATTGTAGAGTTCGGCAGATTTAGTGAAATACTCTATAGCATTGTCGTAACGATGTTTTTTGAATGCTTCGATGCCGAGATTGAATAGTGCTTGTTCTTTGGCTTGAAGCATTTTGCGATTAGGATTTTTTATGTTGTTGATAGCTTCAACAGCACCGAGATAGTTTCTGTCAGTAAGGAATACGTTGACCATCAACTCATAGATAGAGTTGAGGTGAGACGAGTTAGGGTATTCGTTAATGAAGCGGTCGAATGCTTTGATTGTTTCGCCAAAAGGGGCTTTGCTTTCGTATGTAGCAAGAGCATAGTTATATAGAGATTCTTCTTTTAGACGAGCATCAGCTTCGATAAGCGAAGCATTTTGGAATGCCATACGAGCTTTGTCGGCTTGATGTTGTTGAAGGTTGGCATGTCCGATGAATATATATGCGTTTTGAGCAAGAGAATCTTGTTCGGTAGTAACTTTGCCGAGATAAGTTATGGCATCAGAATAGTTGGTTACCATGTAGTTAGCGATACCGAGCATATACATATCGGCACGTTGTACTTGTTTTTGATTTTTGGCATAAAGTTTAAGAAACTCTATTGCATCGTGCCAATTTTGTTGGAAATAAGAGTTTTCGCCGAGAATGCGGTAAGCTTCGCTATTATATTGGCTTTTAGGGAATTGTTTTACTAATTTTTTACCAAGTTCGACGGCTTGAGTGCGATATTGTAAGCGGTCATAAATTTGGAGAGCATGGAATTGAGATGCCTCGTAGAATTTGCTGTTTTCTTCGATATTGATGAAAGTTTCGAGAGCATCAGCGTAGTTTTGTTGGCTAAATTCGCAATAAGCGTAGTAGTATTCAGCCTCGTCTTTGTATTTTTTGTTGAAACCTGTTAGAGAATAGAAACAACGACTTGCCTCTTTATATTTTTTTTGAGTTAGGAATGTATAACCCTTTGTAAATAGATATTCTTCAGCATCTTCGTCAGAAAGATGAAGGTCGTTTACTTGGTTGTAATGTTTCATTGCATTGTCAAATTTTGCTCGGTCGTAGTATGAATGACCAATCAAAAAATTGACATAGCTTGACATAGGTGTATTAGGATATTTTTCGAGATATGCCTCAAGGATATCAGTAGCATCTTTGTCTCGTAGTTTGTATGCACTGATAGCAATGTAATACTCAGCCTCTTGGCAGAGTTCGCAGACTTCTTTACCATTTTGTTTGGTGAGGTAGTTGGTAAAATATTGCGAACTTACAGCATATTGCTTTTGGTCGAAAAGCAATCGGCCTTGTTGGAAGTCGTAATCAGAATTGGCATTAGCACGTGATTCTTGTGCAAAAGAATTAGCCGTCATTAAGGCTAAAGTGATGAATAATAATATTTTTTTCATTTTGTACGGAATTTCTCTATAGCTGTTTTTATTGATTTTAGTCCTATATGTTCTATATTAACGTGTTTTAAGTCAAAAAATTGTGCAGAAGCAACATCGTCATCAGCGGTTATTGCTATGTTGTCGTCTATTTTCACCAAGAAGAAGAGGTCGAGAGTGTGGACTGTTATTCCTGAGAACTCGTATTCGTTTGGTAAAGAGAATAGATATTGTGGATTTTTTATGTCGATGTTTAATTCTTCTTTAATTTCTCGGATTATTGCTTCTTCGGCGGTTTCGTTTAAATCTACAAATCCTCCCGGGAGGTCGAGCATGCCTTTAGCTGGATTGAAAGCTCGTGTCGTGAGTAGCACTTCGCCTTTTGAGTTGGTTATGAATGCTGCGGTTGAGGCTGAAGCATTTGCGTAATATGTTAAATCGCAATTAGAGCAATGTCGGCTACGTTCGCCATTTATTTCGAATTGTTTGGAGCCACATCTAGGGCAATAACATAGTGTTTTCAGTGGGTGATTCATAGAGCCTCTTTTTTGTATGTTATTTCCTTGTTTGTTATATTTATTGTGAAATAAGTAGGCTCTGGGTCTAAATCTTGTGCATCTTCGAGAGTTAGATATTTGACACCATTGAGTTCTGAGTAATCGTATGTGTGGTCGTGGCCGTTGATGACCATATTTACATTGTGTTTAGAAAATATATTAGTCAAAAAAGCCGTTTCTTCAAGAGAGAAATTTCCGGATGGGAATTGGCTCAACTCAGTGTCGAAGAAGTTGGTGTGTGTTAATACTATGCAATAGCGATGTTGATTGCGTTTTTCTGCGAGAATATCTTCTAACCATTTTTTTTGTAGCTTGCCTAATGAACCAGTTGTTGTTTCGAGTGCAATGAATAGGTCGCTAGTATTAGGCGTTTTTACTATAAAAAAGTATGTGCTACTGCCGAATAGTTGACAATATTCTTGCCATTGGTCGAAATAAACATCATGATTGCCTGCTATTATTCGAACTATAGAATTGTCTTTGTTGTTGTTGATAGAATCAAAAGCAATAGAGAGTCCTCCTTTTTGGTCTGTTATATCGCCCAATATGGATGAGAATAAAATAGACGGATTGTTTGCTGTTGATTTTATGTATTTAGATAGATTGTTTGCTGTTGTTTTGATGTGGAAGTCAGCAGCTGTCGCAAATTGGTATTCATCGGAATTAGTTGTGATGAGCGTATCTTCTTGATGTTCTAAGTTGTAAGCTATAGATTGCTCAAAACGTTCGTTTACTCGTTCTTTGCTTGGCGACATGAAAAAACCTTGAAGGTCGTATTTGTCGCAACTCATAACGAGTAGGGTAATTGCGATAAAAATAAAATATTTTAGATATTGCATGTGATACCTACGTTGAAAAAGAATGAATAATAATTAGCTACTATATGGAAAATGCCACTTGGTTGAAATCCTGCTTCGAGCAATAGATTGAGGTGGTCGTTGTCTTCGCCACAGATGCGATAGTTGCCGTTTAATATAAAATTTGGCGAATAAGAGCGTTCAACAAGGAAGTGGCGGATGTTTGTGACTTGGAAGCCTAAATTCCAAATGTGAGATTTTTTGAATATACGAGTACGGAAATCGTATGCTAATCCTGGTTCCCAAATATAGCTACGTTGTGTATTGTCTTTGATGAAAAAGTTTGTGAAGAATTGCGCATATCCACCAAATGCAGCATATAGGTGTTCTTGGTCGTAAACCAACATTAAAGACATGTTGAGATTTTGGAAATTTTCATCGGCGTATGCGCTGTAAGAGTATTGGTTGCGCAGTGCAAGATTGCGAGTTTCTCCAATCCACCATTTGAAATCGCCACGAACGGCAGCTTGGTAGAGATTGCGGGATGAAACATGAAATCCTCCATAAACATCTACCCAATTGGCAGGAGTGTATATTCCAACCATTTCGGTATTGATATTAGACCCATTGATTTGAGTGTGTTCATATCCTAATTTCATGTAAAGCAATGATTTTGGGTATTCTTTTTGCTTGAAAAAGTCGGAATAATCCACTATTTCTTGGGCTGGAGCGATAAAATATGACGTTATAGTGAAAAATATAAGAAATATATATTTGAGTTTCATTTGTGTAATATGTTGATTAGTAATATTTTGATGGTTGAGTGTTGTGTGTTATTTATTGTGTGTTGATATGTTGCAAATTTACAAAAAAAACTCCATATATCAATAAAAAAGCCTCGAAACTTTTTGAGTTTCAAGGCTTGTGCTATTTTGTCCGAACAACGCAATTATTTTTTGTTGCGGCTTGTTCTGTTTTGGTAACGGTTCAAGAACTTATCTACGCGACCAGCAGTGTCAACCAATTTAGTTTTGCCAGTGTAGAAAGGGTGAGAAGAACTTGAGATTTCAAGTTTCACCAAAGGATAAGTTACCCCATCGATTTCGATAGTTTCTTTCGTAGCGACAGTTGAGCGAGAGATGAATACTTCTTCGTTTGACATGTCTTTGAATGCTACGGGACGATAGCTTTCTGGATGAATTCCTTTTTTCATTTTTAATTTAATTTTTAAAGTGCACTAAATAAAAAAAATAATCAAGGTTTAATCCTTGATTTATTTTTCCTTGCGGAGAGAGAGGGATTCGAACCCCCGGTACCTCTCAGTACGGCGGTTTTCAAGACCGCTGCAATCGACCACTCTGCCATCTCTCCTTCAAAAGCGATGCAAAGTTACGATATTTTTCTTATTC
>JAFYMM010000218.1 GCA_017550055.1 Paludibacteraceae bacterium | reverse complement strand
GTCCACAATCAACGGTCAACGGTCAACAGAATTGTGGTTCATTCCTCACTCCTAATTCCTCACTCCTCATTCTAATCGACCTACGACAATATATTCCTCTATATAAAGAACTTATCCTTGCGTGGAATTTCCGCTCGGAATGGGCTGTAGGCAATAACGTTCCGTTTCAACTACTGCCAACCATTGGTGGGCAAGACCTTGTGCGAGGCATACGACAAAACAAATTCAAAGACAACACCCTATTTGCCCTACAAGCCGAACTGCGCATACCTATTTGGCGATTCTTAAAAGCTGCGATATTCGGATCTGTTGGAGATGTTTACAACTACAACAATTGGCAATGGGCTACGCCCAAAATAGGCTATGGCGCAGGACTACGCGCTTGCATACACCAAGCCAAAACTAATATACGATTCGACGTGGCACGTCAAAACTACTCAAACGACTGGAGCTTCTACTTCACTGTAAAAGAAGCATTTTAATTAGTTATTAATTAATAGTTATTAGTGAATAACGAAACCTATTCGATATATAATGCCACATGGTTCCGTGTATTCCGTCAAGCGATTTTTGCGAAGCAAAAGAGCAAAATCCAAAATAAAGACTAATAATTTCCGTGTACTCCGTGCGTTCCGTGTGAACTAATAAATAGTTATATAGAACTCACACAAACAAATAACAAATTCTTAATTCAAAAATATGCTTGGACTAGTTATAAAAACCACAGGTGCTGACTACCTTGTTCGCTCGGAACAAGGCGATTTTACATGCAAAATCAAAGGTAATTTCCGCATCAAAGGCATCAAGGCAACAAACCCTATCACCGTTGGCGACCGAGTAGAATTCGACCCGGAATCGGGCTATATCACCGACCTCCACGACCGCCGAAACTACATTGTGCGCAAGCCTACCAACCTATCGAAACAACTGCATGTCATTGCCGCCAACCTCGACCAATGTGTGCTTGTGGTGACAATCGCTAACCCTACGACAGCCACTACTTTCATCGACCGTTTCCTTGCTACTGCCGAAGCATACAACATACCTACTACGATAGTTTTCAACAAGATAGACCTCCTCGACGACGACCAACTCGAATACCTCAAGGCGATGGACTATCTCTACCGCTCTATCGGCTACAACACACTACAAATATCTGCCACACAAGGCGTTGGCATTGATTCGCTCCAACAACTGCTACACGGCAAAATAACTCTCCTCTCAGGCAATTCGGGCGTGGGCAAAAGCACTATAATCAACCAAATAGTGCCAAATTCACATGCTCGCACTGCACAAATTTCGGACTATCACCACAAGGGTATGCACACCACTACGTTCAGCGAGATGTATGCCATCGACCACGAGTCGTACCTCATCGACACCCCTGGCATCAAAGGCTTTGGCATGGTAGATATGGAACTCGACGAGATTTCGCACTACTTCCCTGAGATATTCCGCATAAGCAAAAATTGCCGATTCGGCAACTGCTCTCACATCCACGAGCCTGGTTGCGCCGTACTCGAAGCCCTCAAACAACACCTAATCTCACAAAGTCGATACCAAAGCTATCTCTCTATCCGAGAAGATATTACCGAAGGAAAATACAGATAGAAATTATTAATAAATAGTAGGGACGCACAGTTCGTGTGTCCACCTGGTCAACAATCAACAGTAGGGACACAGCGTGCTGTGTCCGCTCAACCGATAGGTTGAAAATCTGTAAAGTATTTTTTTTTTGACATAATGACATAAAGACAAATTTTTTCTTTCACACAATGGTCTCGCTTTTTACTTCATAAAAATCTCAACTCAAAAGACATATTCAATAAATGTAACTTCAAATATGTCATTCATTTGCCTAAGATGAAACTTTAGT
>JAFYMM010000217.1 GCA_017550055.1 Paludibacteraceae bacterium | reverse complement strand
CAATGGTGTTCAACTCTGTAGCATTCAAAAACGTTATTTCTAATGGTCTTGTGCTTGACAAAAATGGTAACAAGATGTCAAAACGCCTTGGCAATGCTGTTGACCCATTCTCAACAATCGAGAAATATGGTTCTGACCCATTGCGTTGGTATATGATGACTAATGCATCGCCATGGGATAACTTGAAATTCGACGTAGAGGGTGTTGAAGAAGTTCGTCGTAAATTCTTCGGTACACTCTATAATACATATTCTTTCTTTGCGCTTTACGCTAACGTGGACGGCTTCGAATATAACGAGGCAGATGTTCCAGTTGCAGAACGTCCTGAAATCGACCGTTGGATTCTTTCGTTGTTGAACTCTTTGGTTAAAGAGTGTACAGAGCATTTCGAAAACTATGAGCCAACACGTGCAGGTCGTGCAATTCAAGATTTTGTAGGCGAAAATCTCTCTAACTGGTATGTTCGTCTTAATCGTAAACGCTATTGGGGTGGCGAATATAATACTGATAAAATCTCTGCATATCAAACTCTCTATACATGTCTTGCTACAGTAGCAAAATTGATGGCTCCTATTGCTCCATTCTTTGCTGACCAATTGTATCTCGACCTCAATGCAGCAACTGGCAAAGAGACAGCCGAATCAGTTCACTTGGCTAAATTCCCTGTATGCGACGAGTCGCTCATTGACAAAAACCTCGAAGAGTGTATGCAACTTGCTCAACAATCATCGTCTATGATTCTTGCATTGCGTCGTAAGGCAGAGAAAAAAGTGCGTCAACCACTTCAAAAAGCTGTTATCCCAGCTGCTGACGATAAAACTCGAGAGCAACTCTCTTATATTGCCGACCTCATTAAAACTGAGGTTAATGTGAAAGAGCTTGAAATTGTATCGGCTGACGACTCTTCTATCTCGCTTGTGAAACGTATCAAACCAAACTTCAAAACTCTTGGTAAGAAATATGGTAAGCAAATGAAAGAGATTGCAGCTGTTATTTCGGCTTGGGATCAAGCGGCTATCTCGGCAATCGAACGCAATGGCTCGGCTCAACTCGACTTGGCTTCGGGGGCAGTTGTAGTAGAACTTACCGATGTAGAAATTGCTACAGAAGATATGCCAGGTTGGTTGGTTGCTAACGAAGGTACCCTCACTATCGCACTCGATGTGACTGTAACCGAAGAGCTTCGTCAAGAGGGTATTGCTCGTGAATTGGTTAATCGTATCCAAAATATCCGTAAGAGCAATGGTTATGAAATCACAGATAAGATTGAGGTCGAAATCGAACGCCTCGATGCTATCAACGACGCAGTGACTAACTATACTGAATATATTGGCGGACAAGTGCTTGCAAATGAAATTCGTTTGGTAGATACACTTACCAATGCTACCGACCTCGATTTTGAAGATTATATCGTAAAAGTTAAGGTGGAAAAAGTATAAAAATTTGATTTTGAATAATAAAAAACTTCATTCTGCGTTTGCGGAATGAAGTTTTTTTATTATTCTGTATTGTGTGTTTATGTTGTTGTGGAGGGTTAAGATTGTGTGGGGTTGTTTTTTTAGGTGGGATTGGAATGTAAAGAGGTGATTTTTAGATGTTCTAGATATTATAGAGGCTT
>JAFYMM010000216.1 GCA_017550055.1 Paludibacteraceae bacterium | reverse complement strand
TATTATGTGCTTGATATGGCAGGTAGATTGATTTATTCTGGTCGTGACACTGAACTTCAATTGCCTCGTGGGGTTTATCTTGTTACTATTAAGGGTGAAGTGCAAAAAATAGTATTGTAATTTCAAACTATATACAAAAAAAAATCCTCGAAAGTTTATGCTTTCGAGGATTTTTTATTTTCTTAAAACATTGAATCTATTACATCATCAGTCAGGGTGTTGATGATTTTGCGACCATCGGGGGTGTTGTTGGGATTGGATGAAGCGAAGAGCTGTGCGATAAGCGAATTGCGCTCTTCGGGAGAGATATTGCGCTTGATACGAATGGTTGCTTCGTTTTGGGAGATTATGTTGGCTATAATCCTATGAATTGAATCGCTAACGCCTACTCCGCTGCTTTTGACCTCTTCGATGATGGTTTCGAGAATCTTGATAGTATCGACACCTTCGGACAAAAGAGCGGGGATGCCTTCGATACGATACATAGACTTGCCAAACTCGGCTATCTCGAACCCTACGGCACGCAATTCCATCTCTATTTCGGTGAAAAGGCATTTATCTTCGAGCGACAACTCCAAGACCTCAGGGAAAAGGAGTTTTTGACTTACACCCGTAGAGCGTTCGACCTGCGAAAGTAGATTGTCATAACAAATACGAGTGATAGCTCGCTGCACATCTATGAACATTAAGCCCGATTTCATCGGCACACAGAGGTAGCGATTTTTGTAGAGGAAAGAATCTTCTGAAAATGAGGAATGAGGAGTGAGGAGTGAGGAATGAATAGAACTTCCGTTTTTCATATCCTCTTCAAACATATCAGAAGTGTTGTAATCCATTTGCGATTGTACAGTCTGCGCAGTAGGACGAGAACCTTCAAATAGGTCTTTCCAATTGCGAGGGGTTAAATGAGATTGCGAGGTGTAGTTATTGCTACTACTGCCATTACTTTGGAATGGATTATAGTTGGGATTGAAGGTTACCTTAGGCATTTCGGGAATAGCACCATCGGTTTTAGTTGCTACGGGGATATCGATGCTATCGGTAGTATCAAAATCGATTGACGGTGCAACATTGAATTTACCCAATGCCTCTTTGACCGCAATGGAGAGAATACTCCAAATCTCGCGCTCGTTTTCGAACTTGATTTCGGTCTTAGTTGGATGTATGTTGACATCGATTGTAGATGGGTCAACTTCAAGATTCAGAAAGAATTGAGGTGCATCCTCTGCCGAAATCATACGCTCGTAGGCTTGCAATACAGCACGGCGGAAATAGGGATGATTCATATAACGCCCATTGACAAAGAAAAACTGCTGAGGATTGCGCCCAGCAGATTGCGGAGTGCCTACATAGCCTGAAATCTTGACAAGCATAGTATTAACATCAACATCGACAAGTTGTTGAGAAATATTGCGCACCTTGCGACCACAAAGAGCAACGATGCGCTGTTTGAATGACGCAACAGGTAGGTCGTAAACAAGGTCGTCGCCATTGTAGAGTTGGAAAGCTATATCGGGATGGGCAAGTACGATGCGCGACATCTCTTGCAGAATATTGCGCATTTCGGTCTCGTCGCTTTTGAGGAACTTGCGACGAGCAGGCACATTGAAAAAGAGATTCTTAATCAAAAACTGAGTGCCGACAGCACATTGCTCCACCTCTTGACGCACAACTTGCGAGCCTTCGATTTCGATAAAAGTGCCCAATTCATCGCAATTTCGGCGCGTACGAAGTTCGACTTGTGCCACAGCAGCAATAGACGCCAAAGCCTCGCCACGAAAGCCCATAGTGGTGAGCGCAAATAGGTCGGCAGACTGTTGTATTTTGCTCGTAGCATGACGCTCGAAAGCCAAACGGGCATCGGTTGGACTCATACCTTTACCATCGTCGATAACCAAAATAGAGGTGCGACCAGCCCCTTTGATAATTACTTTTATCAAAGTTGCACCAGCATCTATAGAGTTTTCGACCAACTCTTTCACAACAGATGCAGGTCGTTGTATGACCTCTCCTGCGGCAATCTGATTGGCTACAGAATCGGGTAAAAGATGAATTATATCCATTTATTAGAGTTGAGAGTTGAAAATTAAGATTTTCTATTTTTTATGTGTCAGTCTTCTTCGGTGAAGGTTGCTTGAAGGTATGGTTATCCTATGAAGAGGGTTACTGCAGGCTAAGGAGAATTGGGCAAATTAGAGTGCCAAGAAATCGCCTGATGTAGCAATTATATAAGCCGCAAATAATAAAGATGCAATGATTATGATAATGCTACGAGCAGTCTTCATACGACGATCGCGAGCCAATTCGTCGCGAGCAGGCATGTCCTCTGTGTCGAACATACCACGACGAAATGAACCTCGACGAATAGAGGTTACGAATGGTTTATCTTCTTGATTCAAACCTAACTCTTTATTCACACGATTTTCGCGTTCCTCGCGTTCCTCTTTTTCAGGATCATAATAGATGTTTTTATGATGAAAACGACGAGGTTTCGGTGTTCTAAAAAATACTATTTTCATATATTAGTAGTGAGAAATCTGTTATCTATAATCTATCAAATGTATTTATTCCCAAATTTTTCTTCGGCATCTTTTACATATTGACGGATTTTTCCCTCTTCATCTTTTTTGCAAATGAGCAACACGCCATTGTCGCGAGCAACGAGATAATCGTTAAGCCCCTCGATAACAACCAATTCACCCTCAGGCAATGCAACCATGTTGTTTTTAGCATTATAGAACATTGCTTCGCATTTGGCTACTGCGTTGCCATTTTCGTCCTTATCGGTAAGTTCGTGCAACGAACCCCATGTGCCCAAATCGCTCCAACCAAAATCGGCGAGCATGACATAGACATTTGTTGCTTTCTCCATAATGCCATAGTCGATAGAAATATTAGGGCATTGAGGATAGATGTAATTGATGAATTCTTGCTCTTTGTCAGTGCCATAGACTTCTTCGCCTTCAGCAAACTTGTCGGCAACCTCTGATAGATGTTGATTGAACTGATTGATAATCACATCGGCACGCCAAAGGAACATGCCCGAATTCCAAGCAAATTCGCCCGAAGCAAGAAATACCTTTGCCATTTCGAGATTAGGTTTCTCGGTGAAAGTCTTGACCTTACGCAAATCATCGCCACCTTTGCCTAATTGAATATAACCATAGCCTGTTTCTGGGCGAGTTGGTTTCATGCCTAAAGTAAGCAACGCATCGTTATTTGCTACAAAACGAAGACCTTCGGTGATAACACGTTGAAACTCTTTCTCGTTAGTAATCAAATGGTCGGAAGGAAGCACTACGATATTTGCCTTAGGATTTTGCTTTTGAATGCGATACACGGCATACGCAATACATGGAGCTGTGTTGCGACGCATAGGCTCGAGCAACACTTGATTTTCTTCTAATTCAGGCAGTTGCTCTAATATTGTTTCCTTATAAATTTTATTCGTAACAACAAAAACATTAGAAGCAGGTATTATGCCATCTAAACGCTCGTAGGTCATACGCAAAAGCGAACGCCCTGTGCCAAAGAAATCAAGGAACTGTTTTGGTTTTTCATTAGTACTAAATGGCCAAAAACGACAACCTGCGCCACCAGCCATAATAATACAATAGTTGTTTTTCATATCTTAGATTTTTAGTGGTTAGTAACAAGATTTATTATCAATGTACAAAGATATAAAAAATTTATGAATCGAGAACAATGAATCATGATTTTTTTTGCTACAACAAGAATAAAAAAGTAGGAATTTACCAAATAATACAAAAATATTGAACAAAGCGAAAAATTATGAAATATTTTCAGTATCTTTGCACTTGTATGGCGACTAAATTTGCAGACATAATCATACCATTGCCATTGGCACAAACTTATACCTATAGCATTCCTGAAGAAATGGAAAATCAAATTGCTGTAGGTATGAGAGTTATTGTGCATTTTGGTGCGAGCAAATTTTATACCGGCATTGTGGCAAACATCCACTCTAACCACCCTAATTACGACAAAATCAAACCAATATCGGAAGTAATTGACGAAAAACCGATTCTACTACCATCGCAATTACAATTGTGGAACTTTATCAGTCAATACTACCAATCGGCATTGGGCGATATATACAAAACAGCACTACCCTCAGGACTAAAAATTGAAAATGAGTCGATTATAGAACTTATACCTGAGATGTTGGACACAAAATTATCAAAAAGCGAAGAGAAAATTGTAGAGATACTAAAAGATGAAAATTCGCATTCGATAACAGAATTTAGCACCTCGCAAATAAAACATATAAAACGCTTGATAGATATAGGCGTAATTGCAAAAACAGAAAAAACTACAGACAACTATAAGCCAAAATTTGCCGATTTCATCGTAATAAATCCAATATACAAAGACAATAGAGATGAGGCATTAAAAATAATAGGGAAAGCGAAAAAACAGTGTGAACTATTAGAACAATATGTTGCCTTGACAAATTGCGAAGCAATCAACAAACAGACACTATTAGGAGAAACTGGAATATCATCGGCAATACTCAAACAACTGATTGACAAAGACATCTTGCAGATAGAAAAACGCAGATGCTATAGAATTGACACAACATCGGCAATATCGGCAGAGACACATGAATTGACAAAAGCACAACAAACAGCATACGAAGAGATAAAATCGGGATTTACGACCCATCAGAGCATACTACTGCATGGAATTACATCAAGCGGTAAGACCGAAATATATATTCAGCTAATAAAAGATTGCATTGCACAAGGGAAACAGGTGCTAATGCTTGTGCCAGAAGCAGGATTGACACAACAACTTGCCAACCGCATGAAACAGTTTTTTGGCGGTGAAATGGGCATTTTTCACTCTTTTTGCAGTAGTTATGAACGTGTAGAGACATATCAACATCAACTCTCGGAAAATCCGTATAAACTAATTATTGGCGTGCGCTCGTCGGTATTTTTACCATTCACGAATTTAGGACTTATCATTATAGATGAGGAGCATGATATGGGCTACAAACAGATAGAACCAGCACCTCGTTATCATGCACGCGATGTGGCAACACTATTGGCTCGAATACATGGAGCAAAAACATTGCTTGGCACTGCTACTCCGTCGGTAGAGACATACGCAAATTGCTACAATGGCAAATATAAATTAGTGGAATTGAATGAACGATATGGAGGCGTTGCACTACCTCAAATTCAATTGATTGACATCAAAGAGTGCTACCGCAAAAAGCAGATGAAAGGGCATTTCTCACTTGAAATGATTGAGATGATAAAACAAAATATCGGAGCAGGCAGACAAGTGATATTATTCCAAAATCGCCGTGGATTTGCACCATATATGAAATGTACACAATGCGGATATGTGCCTAAATGCCCAAATTGTGATGTTAGTTTGACTTATCACCGCCATAATAACACTTTGACTTGCCACTATTGTGGGCACACCGTATCAATGCACAATACGCAATACGCAACGCATAATAATCTACAAAAACAAAGCTCTACACTCATAACTCCATACGCACACTATTGTCCACAATGCAAAGAGGCACAACTGACTACGCATGGATTTGGGACAGAGCAGGTTGAAGACGAAGTAAAAGTATTGTTTCCAGATTGCAAAGTTGCTAGATTAGATTTAGATACATCGCGCTCTGTAAAAGCATTTGACTCAATTGTAGAGGCATTTCAAAATGGAGACATCGACATTCTCATTGGCACACAAATGGTTGCCAAAGGGTTAGACTTTGAAAATGTTGGATTAGTGGGAATATTGAATGCAGACAACCTACTCTATCACCCTGATTTTAGAGCATACGAAAGAGCATATCAGTTGCTTGTGCAAGTATCGGGGCGCACGGGGCGTCGTGCAAAACAAGGCAAAGTGATTATTCAAACATATCAGCCAGAAAATCCTATTTTCAATCAAATAAGAATGAATGATTATCGCGCATTTTTCAATCAAGATATGAGCGAACGACATGCGTTCAACTATCCACCATACGTGAAATTGATACGCTTAATAATCAAACACACAGACCTTAATATATGCAATAGGGCGGCCGATATGTTGGCAAACAAACTAAAATTAAGACTAAAAAATAGAATTTTAGGTCCTGACGTGCCTTCGATTGCACGAATACAAAACAAACATATCAAACAAATATTGGTGAAAATTGAAATAAGTGCTTCAATACAACAAGCAAAACAAATAATACACGATGAAATACAGGGTGTTATGTCGCAACGACCATACAATACTGTTCAATTTCAATTAGATGTGGACCCAATATAAATTAGATTATTCATATTGTAAAAAACGAGGCTGAGCCAAAGAATTTTGACTCAGCCTTTTGTTATTTTAATTGTGTAATTATTTATTTTTTAGGTTGTTCTTTGCCTTGTGGTTTGGCAATAGTCTCACGCATTTGAGTATCAGCCTCGATATTTTTCATACGATAGTAATCCATAATACCAAGATTGCCATTGCGGAAAGCCTCAGCCATAGCACGTGGCACTTCAGCCTCAGCTTCAATCACCAATGCACGAGCCTCTTGTGCTTTTGCTTTCATCTCTTGTTCGAGAGCAATAGCCATGGCACGACGTTCTTCAGCACGTGCTTGTGCGATATTTTTATCAGCCTCAGCTTGATCGGTTTGAAGAGCTGCACCAATATTTTTACCTACATCGACATCAGCAATATCAATTGACAAGATTTCGAATGCAGTACCAGCATCAAGCCCCTTAGACAACACAAGTTTAGAGATAGAATCGGGATTTTCCAACACTTGTTTGTGAGTTTCACAACTACCAATAGAAGACACAATACCCTCACCTACACGGGCAAGAATAGTATCTTCACCAGCACCACCCACAAGTTGGCGAATATTAGCACGTACGGTTACACGCGCTTTGGCAAGTAATTGAATACCATCTTTGGCAACAGATGAAACTACAGGAGAGTCAATCACTTTAGGATTTACAGACATTTGCACAGCCTCAAATACATCACGACCTGCAAGGTCGATAGCTGTAGCTGTTTTGAACGAAAGTTCGATGTTAGCCTTAGCAGCAGAAACCAAAGCATGCACTACGCGAACGACATGCCCCCCAGCAAGATAGTGAGCTTCAAGATCATCACGAGTAATGTCTGTCAAACCTGCCTTACGAGCCTCAATCATTGCATTTACAATAATAGATGGCGTAACTTTACGAATACGCATTAAAAATAGTTGGATGAGAGAAATTCTCACACCAGACACTCGGGCTGTAAGCCACAAACCAAATGGTACATAGTAAAGGAAAATTATCAAAAGGATAAGAACCAATACAATACCAGCAATAGTTAAGATTGTCATAGTTATTAGTATTTAAAGATTAATTGTTAATTTCTATACTTTACTCCTTATTTGCAACAAGAAGAACATTCCCATCTATATCAATTACCACAACATCCACACCCCTATCGAGAAAACCTTCACAAAACTTTGCCTCATACTCTTCGCCATTTATGAGGACTTTGCCCATAGGTGCAAGACGAGAAAGTGTAACACCTGTATCTCCCACTGCAACTTTAGACATATCGTAGAAATTATTCGTCTCTAGTTCTTTATCTAAAGCCATCTTATCCAACGGTTTGCCCTTAATAAAATAGACTATTACAAATAACAAAACGAGAACAGATACAGCCACAACAATCCAGCCTGCAGTAACACCTAATTTCGCAAATGCATACCATATACCAGCACCCGTAAATAAAGTTCCGACAATACCGCCTATTGATACTCCTGGTAGAAAAAATATTTCAAGAACAAAAAAGGCTATACCTAAAACAATAAATGTTATGACTAAAATTATATCCATTTTTTTAATTTAATGATTACAAAAATTCTAATTCTCAGTATTTTTCAACTTTTTAATCTCCTCATGACGAGTTTGAAGAATATATTCATCGACAATTTTCTTATACTTGCGCACTTCTACTTCAAGTTCTAATATTTCAGAACGAAGCGCATCTTGCTCTTCAGATAGTTCTGCAAAGAAAAATTCACGACGCTTACCTTCTAATAACCTAGACAAAGTCAATAAACGCTTATCAGCTTCCTGCGCTTTAATATACAATTCCTTGGCCTCTTCACTCTTGAATTGAGCCATACGGGTATAAACTATACCATCATTGACAAAAAAGTTGAATTCTGTTCCTTTTTCTCTAGTCTCAGAAGCCACATTTTCATCACCTTCTTTAGTCAAATTTGCCTTACGATAAACTTTCATTTGCGCTACCATACGACGATATTCAACATCATCAGTTTTAATCAAAACTTTTTCTTTATTCGGCACAAATTTATAAACTACCACTGTGTCAGAATGTTGAAAACGATCCGTAGCAAACCAACCAATATGAGCCATTTCATCGAACACATATAAATAATCATTAGCTGGAGAATTGAATGGCATACCAATATTTACGGGGTCGGAATAATCATTGATTGTACTATTGTAGCGCGTCAAAAATATATCGTACCCACCCAACGAATTATGCCCTTTTGAAGCAAAATAGAGAGTTACCCCATCAGGCAATTCAAACGGATAATTCTCATCTTCAAGAGTATTTAATACTGATGATAGATTTACAGCTTCACTCCACCCTCCTACCAAACGATATGACACATTCAAATCTAACTGCTCGCCATGATTAGAGGCAAATAACATCTTATCACCTCGCCCTGTGTAATAAGCCACTTGAGGTTGCTCTGTCTGCACATCATCCTCATCACGATACAAATCTAATTTACCCAAATCACGTGGTAAACGATAAGCCGAAAGAAATTGTTGTTTGTGCATTTTTACACTATCAATCACAGCTATATCCTCAACTCGCTCAAGCATACTAGCACCTAAATTAGATTTCAAAACCTTTGATTGATATACATTTACTAAACTATCTTGGTCTAAACCCAAAGATTC
>JAFYMM010000033.1 GCA_017550055.1 Paludibacteraceae bacterium | reverse complement strand
CCCCTGATAAAAGATTCCCACAAGTAAAAAAGCGCCGTAGGTGCGACAGAAATTATATTTATTTTAATATATAATATTTTCAAAGAGAACATTACATGTAAATTTTGTGTAATATTTTTCAACTAACTTGACGAAGAACCCTAACCAACAGCAACCTACAACATAGGATAAATATACTATAAATATATAATAAATATACTATAAATATAGGATAAATATACTATAACCTTACCCTCTCCTTATGTAGTATAAAACTAAAAAATCAAACCTCAACCCCTTTATTCTACACATCTATTGTCATATGTTGAGATATAAGTATGTCTGAATCAATATTTTTGATAGGTTTGAATATTTAAGTAGATTAGTTGCGCCGTGTCACCAATATTATTACTTTAGACTTTCCATTACCGACATGCTTCATACTAAACATAAAAAAAAAGGCTTGTACCTTTGTGGGTAAACAAGCCTTTTTTTTATTACATTGCAATTTTTGTATTTATTTTTGTCCTATTGGGTCAAAACCACGACCATATACACCGATTGCAGCCGATTGAGAAATAAATGCGTCTGGGTCAATGTCTTTTATTAATTTGAATATTTGAGTTGACTCATTGCGACGTGCCATCACTGTGATTACTTTCACTGGCTCTTTTGAGTACCAACCTTGTCCATCCATCACTGTCACACCACGGCGTGCTTGATATGTGATAGCGTCAGCAATTTCTGCATATTTTTTAGAGAATATAAAGAATTGTACCGATTGGCGCACACCATTGATATACATATCGATAGTTGTTGTCATCACTACCATCACGATAAGACCGTACACAATGTTTTTGATACTTGCATCAGGCAAGAAACCTGTTGATACGATAATTACAACGTCGCAAAGAAGCAATGCTCTACCTAGCGATATAGTACGATATTTATTGATTACCTTAGCAATAATATCGGTACCACCCGACGAACCATTATTCACAAATGTAAGAGCAAGACCAAAACCTGCAATTACACCAGCAAGGATAGACGACATAAATGGGTCAAATTCAGGGAAAGGGTGTCCTGCAAATTTTTCATAAAGGTCGCGGTATGGAATCCACAACCATGCAGTAAGTGCAAATACACCATAGATAGAACGAAGACTGAATGAGAGTCCTAATTCTTTTATAGACAAAAGCAACAATGCTCCATTCATGATGAAGAATGTTACTGATACTGGAATACCACCACCAACAGATGCCATTCCTAAACTGTTAAAAAACTCTTGTAACCCTTCTGGTAGCAATCCTTGTGTAGCATACATGACGAGGGCTGCAATACCTGTTGCGCCACCACCTGCCACTTGGTGTGGGAAGAGGAAGAAGTTCCATGCCAATGCATAGAGTAATAAACCTAAAGCAATAACTACGTGCTCACGCACTGCAGTTGCTAGTTTTTGATTTTTTGCCATATTTAATATAGTTATTAGTTATTTAGACATGAGAACATGAATTTAATCTGTACTCTGAAATTTGTACTCTGTAATCTATACTTTATTTCGTTCCAATCGTCTCAAAACCACGACCATAAACCCCGATAGTTTGGTTTTGTGAGATAAATGCGTCTGGGTCGATGCGTTTGATGATATTGAACAAATCGCCTGATTGACTTTTGCGTGCAACTACGGTCATCACCTGTATTGGTTCTTTGCTATAGAAGCCTTTAGCATCTAAGAGTGTTACACCGCGATTGAGTTCAGTGTTGATAGCCTGACCAATCTCTTCATATTTTTTAGAGAATATAAAGAATTGCACTGATTGGCGTAGGCTATTGATGTACATATCAACGGTTTGAGTTGAAATCACCATCACGATAAGACCATAAATCACCTTTTCAAGTGTCGATTCTGGTAGCAAAATTGCTGAGAAAATAATTGCTACGTCGCTCAACATCAATGCTCTACCAAGCGAAACGTCTTTGTATTTGTTAATGATTTTAGCTACAATATCCGTACCACCCGACGAGCCGTTATTAACAAATGTAAGCGCAAGACCAAATCCTGTCAAAATACCCGCCATAATAACCGATGGGAAGATGTCGAATTTAGGGAATGTCGTACCGAATGCTTTGATATAGAGTTCAGGGAATGGAATCCAGAGCCATATTGTGAGCATAATTACCCCAAAGATTGAGCGAAGACTGAATTGCCAACCAAAAATGCGTATTGACATCACGAGCAAAATACCATTTATCAAAAAGAATGTGAATGACACAGGAATACCACCGCCTTGTGAAGCCATACCGAGCATATCGAAGAATCCTTGTATTGATTCTGGTAATAGTCCACGTGTGCCATACATAATCACAGTGGCAAGACCTGTCACAGCGCCACCGACTACCTCGTGAGGGTTAAGAAAAAATTGCCATCCCCAAGCATAGCAAAGCAATCCGAATGCAATTGCCACATGCTCCCAAATGGTTCTAAAAATCACGTTATTTTTCATATTTAAATTGTTTTAGACATAAGATGTTAGATATTAGATTTCAGACTTTGCCTCTTGTCTTTTGTCTTACATCTTATGTCTTTTATCTTAAATTACATTACAATATTTACAATTTTGTTAGGCACAACAATCACTTTTTTAGGTGCTTTGCCGTCGAGATATTTTTCTGTTTGTTCGTTTGCCAATACTGTTTTTTCTACATCTTCTTTGCTCATGTCTGCAGGCAATTCCATAGTGAAACGCACTTTACCATTGAACGAAATAGGGTATTTTGTGTTGCTTTCAACCAAATACGATTCGTTGCAAATAGGGAATTCTGCGTTGCAAATAGATGTTTCGTGTCCCATTGCTGACCAAACTTCTTCTGCTATATGAGGTGCGTATGGAGCAATCAATATTGCCAATGGCTCAAGTATTGCACGTTTACGACATTTTGCCGAAGTCAATTCGTTCACGCAAATCATAAATGCTGATACCGATGTGTTGAACGAGAAGTTTTCGATGTCGAAAGTGATTTT